>NZ_JBFUGA010000042.1:0-47017 GCF_056403155.1 Methylobacterium sp. P3_A11 | reverse complement strand
ACGGTGGCGCGGACCGGCCGGGGACGGCTGCGGGCTCTCGTCGGCGTGCTCGGCGCGGCGGCGATCGCGGCGGTRCCCGTGGCCCTGCGCGATGACCCCGCCATCGGCCTCGTCGGGCCGGCCTGGATGTTCGCGGTGGTCTGGTCCACCGACATCGCCGCATATTTCGCCGGCCGGAAGATCGGCGGACCGAAGCTGATGCCCCGGGTCTCGCCCAACAAGACCTGGTCCGGCGCGATCGGGGGCCTGATCGGCGCGGTCGCGGCCGGGACACTCGTCCCGGTCATCGCCGATCTTGCCGGCATGACCCTGCCCAGCGCCGCCTCCCTCCCGGTGGTGGCGGGCGTGAGTGCCGTGGCCTCGATCCTCAGCCAGGCGGGGGACCTCATCGAATCTGGTCTGAAACGCCGCTACGGCGTGAAGGATTCCGGCAAGATCATCCCGGGTCATGGCGGCGTCATGGACCGGCTCGACGGTTTCTTCGCGGTCGCCGTTCTGGCGGCTCTCTACCTGGCCCTGCGCGGGGGCGGTCTGATCCCGTGACGATGAGGGAGTTGAACCCGTGACCCAGGTCGTCACCGTCTTCGGCGCCACCGGCTCGATCGGCCGCTCCACCGCCGACCTGCTCGCCCAGCATGCGGACCGGTTCAGCGTCGGTGCCCTCGTGGGCGGCCGGGATCCCGTCGCGCTGGCCAAGGTCGCGCGGGAGCTGAATGCATCCTTCGCGGCCCTCGCCGACGAATCGGCCGGCCCGGCGCTCGCCGAGGCACTGTCCGGCTCCGGCATCCCCAATGGGGCCGGGGAGGGGGCCGTCATGGAGGCGGTCGCCCGGGATGCCGACATCGTCGTCGCGGCGGTGAGCGGCGCGGCCGGCCTGAAATCGACCCACGCGGCGCTCCGCCTCGGCCGCAAGGTCGCGCTCGCCAACAAGGAGAGCTTGGTCTGTGCCGGCGACGCGTTCATGCGCGACGCCGCGCGCTACGGGGCCACGATCCTGCCGATGGATTCCGAGCACGATGCCCTGAGCCAGGCGCTCGCCGGCCGGCCGCTCGCCGACGTCCGCACCATGATGATCACGGCCTCGGGCGGACCGTTCCGCACGTGGAGCCGCGAGCGGATCGCCGCCGCCTCCGCGGCCGAGGCGGCCGCCCATCCGACTTGGTCGATGGGCATGAAGATCAACATCGATTCGGCCAGCCTCATGAACAAGGGCCTCGAACTGATCGAGGCGCACCACCTGTTCGGCATCGAGCCGGAGCGCCTCGACGTCGTCGTGCACCCGCAATCGGTGATCCACGGGATGGTCTACTGGCTCGACGGCGCCGTCACCGCCGAGCTGGCGCTGCCCGACATGCGGGTGCCGATCTCGCACTGCCTCGGCCTCGGCGACCGCCTCACCATCCAGCGGGGACGGTCCCTCGACTTCGTGACGCTCGGGTCGCTGACCTTCGAGGCGGCGGACGAGGCGCGATTCCCGTGCCTGCGGATCGCCCGGGCGGCCCTGGCCGCCGGCGGTGCGGCGCCGACCGTGATGAATGCGGCCAACGAGATCGCGGTGGCGGCGTTCATCGCCGGCCGGATCGGCTTCTATGGGATCAGCGATCTGGTCGAGCGCGCCTGCACGCATTTCGCCGGGTCGTACCGGACCGCCCCGGCCGACGTCGACGAGGCCCTCGCCATCGATGCGCATGTCCGGATCTGGAGTGCCGAGGTCCTGCCGGAACTGCGCGCGGCGGGCTGACGGCCTTCTTCTCCGTCGCGAGCGGTTTCTTTCAGCGGAGCGCGCCGTAGCCGGCCAGGAACATCCGCACCGCCTCGTCGACCTGATGGCGCGTCTCCGCCTCGCTCGCGACCCCGCCGGCCCGGAACAGCAGGCGGGTCAGCAAGCCGGCCTGGCAGAGATGCAGGAAGTGACGGGCGGCGAGTTCCGTATCGGCGATCCTCAGCCGGCCGGCCTCGACCTGCGCGTCGAGGTAAGCCGACAGGCGCTCGACGCCGCAGGCCGGCCCTGCCTCGTAGAAGGCTTGGCCGAAGCGCGGGAATTTCTCGCAGGCACCGATCACCATCCGGACCACCGACACGTGTTCGGGCCGGCACATTTCCGTCAGGAAGCTCGTGCCGAGCCGGGTTAGGACGCCCGGCACATCGGGGTTCTCCGCGTCGAGGGTGAAGAGAGCCTCGGCCAGGCTGGACTTCTCCTGAATGATCAGCGCCTCGAACAGGTCTTCCTTGCTGTCGAAGTAGACGTAGAGCGTCCCTTTCGAGACGCCCGCTGCCCGGGCGACCTCGCCCATGCTGGCACCGTCGAACCCGGCCGCCAGGAAAACGGTCCGTGCGCCGTCGAGGATCTGCCGACGCTTGTCGCCCTCGTACTGAGCCTGTTGCCGCTCCAGCACCGCACCCTGAGCCATCGTTCCGCTCCACCTCCGAGGCGCTGCCGCGCTTGACCGAACCGTTCGGTCAACATAACCTGCGGCTTCTTCGACGGCGCGTCAAGACGTGCCCGTTCACTGACCGAACGGTTCGGTCATCAGTCTTGAGGCGTCAGATGTCCCTTCGCGAGGACGCGGATCGACCCCATTCCGGCATCGACGCCCGTATCGAGGCCGGCGACGAGGATCGGGCCGAGCATCCTGCGCCACGTGCACCGGTCTCCGCTCCGATGCCGGCGGTAGAGTCGAATCGGGCCGCGCCGGAGACGACAGCGCCCCGCAGGCGTCCGCTCAAGAGGTTCGTCCTTCTCGTCCTGCTGTTCGCCACCGCGATCGGCGGGGCCTACGAGGGATGGCAATGGTGGTCAGTCGGACGGTTCTTCGTCTCGACGGATGATGCCTATGTGCAGGCCGACATCTCGGTGCTCGCCGCGAAGGTGTCGGGCTACCTCGACGCCGTACCGGTGGTGAACGGCCTGTCGGTGAAGAAGGGCGACGTGATCGCCAAGCTCGACGATGGCGATTACCGCCTCGCCCTTCAGGCGGCGCAGGACAAGCTCGCGACGCAACAGAGCACCATCACCCGCATCGCCCGCCAGACCGAAGCCGCGCAGGCGCAGGTCGCCCAAGCCGCCGCGCAACTCGATGCGACGCGCGCCGACGCCGTCCGCGCCCAGGCCGATTTCATACGGTCGACGCAGATGCAGGCGGATTACGTCGCCAAGTCGCGCATCGATCAGACCCGCGCCGACCGCGACCGGACCGAGGCGTCGGTCAAGGCCATGGAGGCCGGCCTGGTCGCCGCCCGCGCCAACGTCGACGTCCTCCAGGCGCAGAAGCGCGAGGCGGAGAGCCTGGCGGCGGAACTCCGCACCGCCGTGGACCGGGCGCGCCGCGACCTCGATTTCACGGTGATCCGTGCCCCCTTCGACGGCGTGGTGGGCAACAAGGCCGTCGAGGCCGGCGCCTATGTCGGCCCCGGCACGCGGATTGCCGCCCTCGTGCCGCTCCAGAGTGTGCGGATCGACGCGAACTTCAAGGAGACCCAGGTCCAGCGCATGCGTCCGGGCCAGCCGGTGACGGTGACGGTCGACGCCTATCCCGACCGCGAGATCCACGCGGTGGTGGAATCGTTCTCGCCGGCCTCCGGCTCGGTGTTCAGCCTGCTGCCACCCGACAACGCGACGGGGAACTTCACCAAGATCGTCCAGCGCCTGCCTGTGCGTGTCCGCGTGCCCGAGGACGTCGCCCGCGAGGGCCTGCTGCGTCCGGGCCTGTCGGTCGTCGTCCGGGTCGATACCCGTTCCGGTGCGGATCGGTCGGTGCTGGACCGGGCCTCGGCCGCCCAGCCCGTCAGCACCGCGAGCCGCTGAGACCGTTCATGGCCGCCACCGCCGCCCTCGCGCCGGGAGCGCCCGCCCGCGCCGCCGAGCCGCCCCTCGACCGCCGCCGCATGGTGGCGTTCGTCTGCATGGTGTTCGGCATGTTCATGGCGATCCTGGACATCCAGATCGTCTCGGCCTCCCTGAACGAGATCCAGGCCGGCCTCTCGGCCTCGGGGGACGAGATCCCCTGGGTCCAGACCAGCTACCTCATCGCCGAGGTCATCTCGATCCCGCTCTCCGGCACGCTGTCGCGGGTGCTCTCGACGCGCTGGATGTTCGCGATCTCGGCCGGCGGCTTCACCGTCATGAGCCTGATGTGCGCCACCTCGTCGTCGATCGGCGAGATGATCGTCTGGCGGGCGCTTCAGGGCTTCATCGGCGGCGGCATGATCCCAACGGTGTTCGCCGCGGCCTTCACGATCTTCCCGCCCTCCAAGCGGACCATTGTGTCGCCGATGATCGGCCTCGTGGCGACCCTCGCGCCGACCATCGGACCCACGGTGGGCGGCTACCTCACCGACCTGATGTCCTGGCACTGGCTGTTCCTGATCAACGTCGTGCCGGGAATCTTCGTGACGGTCTCGACCTGGATCCTGGTCGATTTCGACCAGCCCAACTACGGCCTGATCAAGTCGTTCGACTGGGCCGGACTCGCCTTCATGGCCGGCTTCCTCGGCTGTCTCGAATACGTGCTCGAGGAGGGACCGAATCACGACTGGCTTCAGGACGAGACGGTCTTCGCCTGTGCGGCGGTCTGCGGGATATCGGCGCTGCTGTTCTTCTGGCGGGTCTTCACCGCCAAGCAGCCGATCGTCGATCTGCGGGCCTTCTCGGACCGTAACTTCGCCAGCGGCTGCGTCGCGAGCTTCGTGCTCGGCATCGGGCTCTACGGGCTGACCTACATCTACCCGGTCTATCTCGCCCGCGTACGGGGCTATTCGGCGCTGATGATCGGCGAGACGATGTTCGTCTCCGGCCTGTGCATGTTCGCCACCGCTCCCATCGCCGGCCGGCTGTCCGGGAAGGTCGATCCGCGGATCATGATGGGGATCGGATTCGTCGGCTTCGCCTGCGGCACCTGGATCGTCACCGGGCTCACCAAGGACTGGGACTTCTACGAATTGCTGCTGCCGCAGGTGCTGCGCGGCTGCTCGCTGATGCTGTGCATGATCCCGATCAACAACATCGCCCTCGGGACGCTGCCGCCGGCGCGCATGAAGAATGCGTCCGGGCTCTTCAACCTGACGCGCAACCTCGGCGGGGCCGTCGGCCTCGCCCTGATCAACACGATCCTCAACGACCGCTGGGACCTCCACCTCTCGCGCCTCCACGAGCGCTTCACCTGGGCGAACACGGCCGCGCTGGAGCGCCTCGACACGATGCGGCAGGGCTTCGATGCCTATGGCAGCGCCGCGTCCGACATGGCGCTGAAGGCCCTGTCCAACACGGTGCGCATCCAGGGCCTGGTGATGGCGTTCGAGGACGTGTTCCTGGCCCTCACGGTGCTGTTCCTAGCCATGGCCTGTGCCGTTCCGATGATCCGGCGTCCGATCGCCGTGGGCGGCGGCGGAGGCGGCCATTGACGGGGGCCATCTGAGGATCGGCCGGCCGGTGCGGAAGCGGACGGCGCGTGCGACCTCGCGCGACCGGCACGCAGGATTGCGTTGGCGGTCGGCACCGCCGATCTGCTAGACTGGTGCGATGCCTGGCCCGAGAAGCCGGCGCGACGACGGCCAGGGAACGGCTCATGGACTTCCTCAATGCGATGGGCGGCACCGCCGGCAGTTTCTTCGGCGCGGTGATCCCATTCCTGTTCGTGCTCACCGTCGTCGTCTTCGTGCACGAGATGGGGCACTTCCTGGTCGGGAGGTGGTGCGGCGTCGGCGTGCACGCCTTCTCGCTCGGCTTCGGGCCGGAGCTGTTCGGCTTCAACGATCGCCGCGGGACCCGCTGGAAGCTCTGCGCGATCCCCCTCGGCGGCTATGTGAAGTTTCACGGCGACGTGAACGGCGCCAGCGTGCCCGATCCCGAGGCCGTCGCCCGGATGACCCCGCAGGAGCGGGCAATCAGCTTCCCGACCCAGCCGGTGTCCAAGCGCGCCGCCATTGTCGCCGCCGGGCCGGTGGCGAACTTCATCCTGGCGATCCTGCTGTTCGCCGGCGCGATCTGGCTCGGCGGTCGCTACGAGCTGCCCGCCCGGGTCTCTGCGGTAGAGGCGGGCAGTGTCGCCGCCCAGGCCGGCTTCCAGCCCGGTGACGTGATCACCGCTATCGACGGCGAGAAGATCGGCGACTTCAACGCCATGTACCGCACGGTGACCGGCAGCGCCGGCACGCCGCTGACCTTCACGGTCGAGCGCAACGAGCAGCCCATCACCATCCAGGCGACGCCGGCCACCTTCGAGGAGAAGACGCCCTTCGGCCGCCACCGGATCGGCCGTCTCGGCATCCGGTCGCCGGCGGGTTCGGAGGCCAAGCTGGTGCGGTACGGGGCGCTGGACTCCCTGGATCTCGGCGTGCGCGAGACCTACTTCGTGGTCGAGCGCACCTTCTCGTATCTGAGCAAGCTCGCCACGGGCCGCGAATCCGCCGACCAGCTGTCCGGCCCCATCGGCATCGCCCGCGTCTCCGGCGAGGTCGCCAAGACCGGGGGCGTCGGCGGCCTCGTCGGCCTGATCGCGCTGCTCTCCGTCTCGATCGGTCTCCTGAACCTGTTTCCGGTGCCGCTGCTCGATGGCGGCCACCTCCTGTTTTACGCCTTCGAGATCGTGCGCGGCCGTCCGCTCAGCGAGCGCGCCCAGGAGATCGGCTTCCGCATCGGCCTCGCCCTGGTTCTGATGCTGATGCTGTTCGCCGCCTGGAACGATATCCTCAATCTCGGTGCCTCCTGGCGCAACACCTGATCCCGGACCACCGCGGGGTCCGGCGGTTCCGCCGGATCTCCACCGGAAAGGGTGCCCCAATGCCGCCGCGATCTCGCCCGGCCGCGGCCTCGATGGCGCCGTCGCGGCGGTGCGAAACACGGTTACCATCGTGTTTGCGGGAACGGGAGCGGGCCTGAAAACGCCCGTGGGCACAGGCGTTTACGTCCCGTTCACCACGATCCGCGGATTGTCGGCAGGGTGACGGCACCGTTAAGTGGCGCGAAGGCCACGACCCCCCAAAATCCCCTGACGATGGCCGACCGCGCGTTTGCTTGGCAGGGGAATCCCGCTAAGAGCTACGCTTGGACCGAAGCCACGCTTGGACCAGGTGACGGGACGGCCGATCAACGGTCGCCTGTGACGGGCTAACCCCCGCGACCAGAACAGAAACGGGCGATTGCATGATGTCGTTGACGGGGAAGCCCCGACGGAAGTCGGTGCGGAAAACCATCGTCCTAGTCACTGCGGGTCTTGGCGTCGTCCTGAGCGGGGCCGCACAGGCGCAGCAGATCGTCGTCCAGGGCAACCAGCGCGTCGATGCCGACACGATCCGGTCCTACGTGACCGGGACGGCGTCGGGTTCGGCCGAGGAGGCCCGCCGCAACCTGCTCGCGAGCGGGATGTTCTCCGACGTGAAGGTCGCCCAGTCCGGCGGCCGCACGGTGGTGACCGTCCGCGAGAACAACCTGATCAACCGCGTGGTCTTCGAGGGCAACAAGAAGATCGAGAAGGGCACCCTCGAGGGGGTGGTCGAGGCCAAGGCGCGGGGCCCCTACAGCGAGGCGATCATCAACGCCGACCTCGCCCGCATCCGCGACGTCTACAAGCGCTTCGGCCGCGGGACCGCCAAGGTGACCTACCGGACGGTCGACCTGCCCAACGGCCGCGTCGACGTGATCTATCAGATCGACGAGGGCGATAAGACCGGCATCCTCTCGATCAACTTCGTCGGCAACAACGCCTTCTCGGAGCGGACCCTGAAGGGGCTGATGAGCTCCTCGGAGATGAACTTCCTGTCGTTCATCAAGACCTCCGACGTCTACGATCCGGACCGCATCACCAACGACCTCGATCAGGTGCGCCGCTACTACCTGAAGAACGGCTATGCCGACTTTCAGGTGGTCAACGCCGACGCGCGCTACGTCGAGGGCGACAAGTCCGGCTACGTCATCACCGTCACGGTGAACGAGGGCGAGCAGTACAAGGTCGGGGCCGTCCAGGTGGATTCGCGTCTGCCGGGCCTCGACACGACGAAGCTCGACAGCGATGTCGCCACCGCCGTGGGCGACGTCTACAACGCCGACGACGTCGAGAAGACGCTCAACAACGTCACCCGCGAGGTCAACCGCGCCGGCTATCCGTTCGCGCAGGTCCGTCCCACCGGCCAGCGCGATCCGGGGAGCCACCAGGTCTCCCTGGGCTTCGTGGTCGAGGATGGCCCGCACGTCTACGTCGAGCGCATCAACATCCGCGGCAACACCCGCACCCGCGACTACGTGATCCGCCGCGAACTCGATATCGCGGAAGGCGATGCCTACAACCGCGTGCTGACCGACCGCGCCGAGCGGCGCCTGAACGGCCTGGGCTTCTTCAAGAAGGTCCGCTTCTCCAACGAGCCGGGCTCGGCGCCTGACCGCGTGGTCATCAACATCGACGTCGAGGATCAGCCCACGGGTTCGTTCTCGGTGGCGGGCGGCTACTCCACCCAGGACGGCATCATCGGCGAGGTCTCGGTTTCCGAGTCGAACTTCCTCGGTCGCGGCCAGTACGTCCGGCTCGCCGGCACGGGCGGCCAGTACTCGCGCGGCGTCGATTTCTCGTTCACCGAGCCTTACTTCCTGGGCTACCGGCTCGCCGCCGGCTTCGATGCCTTCTACAAGTACTCCGACCTGACCCGGTACTCGCGCTACGAGACTACGGTTTACGGCGGCCAGCTGCGCCTCGGCCTGCCGATCACCGAGGAGTTCGGCATCACGCTGCGCTACTCGCTGTACAACACCGAGCTGAAGGTGCCGAACACCCTCAAGCGGCCGTACAACGACTGCTCGATCCCGATCCCGGGCTACACCGCCACCTACGCGGCCGGGACGATCGACCCGAACACGGGTCGGAACATCGGCGGTCAGTCGGTCTATCCGAACTGTGCGTATGACGGCGAAGCCTCGATCGCCATCAAGGGTTCGCAGGGCAATACGCTGACCTCGCTGGCCGGCCTGACGCTCGCCTACTCGACGCTGGACGTGATCGGCGCACCGCGGAACGGCCTCTACGCCGAACTGAAGCCCGACGTCGCGGGGCTGGGCGGCGACTCGAAGTTCTTCCGCGTGACCGCCGATGCGCGTTACTACAAGGAGATCTTCGAGGACGTGGTCGGCTTCATCCGCTTCCAGGGTGGCCACATCTCGTCGCTCAACAACGATCCGCTTCGTGTGACCGACCAGTTCTTCCTCGGCCCGTCGCTCGTTCGCGGTTTCGCGCCGAACGGCATCGGTCCGCGCGACGTCGGCATCGCCGATGCGCGCTCGAACGCGATCGGCGGCTCGACCTATATCGGCGGTACCCTCGAAGTGCAGTTCCCGCTTCCTGCGGTTCCGCGCGATCTGGGCCTGAAGGGCGCGCTCTTCGCCGATGCCGGCACGCTGTTCGGCTACCACGGCCAGAGGGCGTTCAACGTGAACGGCGATGCGTTCATCAACGGCATCTCGCCGCAGACCGGAAAGTGTAACTTCAACGCCTTCACGATCGGCGTCGAGCCGGAATGCGTGAACGTCCGCGATACGTCCGCGATCCGCTCCTCGATCGGCGCCTCCATCCTGTGGAACTCGCCGCTCGGCCCGATCCGGTTCGACTACGCCTACGCTCTGACGAAGGACGAGGGTGAGAAGGTGTTCGTCCCGATCCTCGGCAAGTACGGTCATATCGGCAAGGATCAGACCCAGGCGTTCCGCTTCTCCGGCGGCTCGCGCTTCTGATCACAGCCTCGCGCGCCGGCCGGATCATCCCGGTCGGCGCGTTATCGCACATGACAGATCCCGTCTTCTTCACCGCCGCCACCGGCCTCGCCCTGGCCGAGATCGCAGCGGCCGCTGGTACGACCCTGCCCTCGGGGGCGGATCCGGAGCAGCGGCTCATCGGTGCCGCCTCCCTGGAGAGCGCCGGCCCGGAGCATCTCGCTTACATGGACAATGCCCGCTACGGCGATGCCCTCGCCGCCACGCGTGCGGGCGTGTGCCTGGTCTCCCCACGGTTCGCCGCCCGCTGCCCGGCCGACACTGTCGCCTTGGTGTGTCGCGATCCCTACCGCGTGTACGCGACCCTGCTCGGGCGCCTTCATCCGGACGCCCTCCGTCCCGGATCGCAATTCGCCGCCCGCGGCATCGCACCCGGCGCCCATGTCCATCCCGACGCCCGTCTCGAGGACGGCGTCACCGTCGATCCGGGCGCCGTAATCGGGCCTGACGCCGAGATCGGCGCCGGAACCGTGATCGGCCCGAACGCGGTGATCGGCCCGGGCGTCCGCATCGGGCGCGACTGCGCGATCGGGGCCGGGTCGACGCTCAGTCACGCCCTTCTCGGAAACCGGGTGATCCTCCATCCGGGTGCGCGGCTCGGCCAGGACGGGTTCGGCTTCGCCATGGGCGCGACCCATCTCAAGGTGCCGCAGGTCGGGCGGGTGATCGTCCAGGACGATGTCGAGATCGGCGCCAACACCACGGTCGATCGGGGGGCCTCCCGCGACACCGTGATCGGTGAGGGAACCAAGATCGACAACCTCGTACAGATCGCCCACAACGTCGTGATCGGCCGCCACTGCATCATCGTGTCGGGCGTCGGCATCTCGGGCTCGACCACGCTCGAGGATTACGTCGTCCTCGGCGGGCAGGTCGGGGTCGTCGGCCACCTGCGGATCGGCCGCGGGTCACAGATTGCCGGCTCGTCCAACGTCAACCGGGACGTGCCGCCGGGCAGCCGCTGGGGCGGAACGCCCGCCAAGCCTGTGCGGGCTTGGTTCCGCGAACTGACGACCCTGGCGCGCCTCGCCGAACGGTCGGGGAAGGATGCCTCCGACGACGGCGCGTGACCGGGAAGGCCTTGCGCTTCCGGCGATTTCTGCCGAAGAGGGCGCTCCGTTCGTCGATGGCGGCCGGATTCAGGCCGCTGCGGGCGGCAAGTCGAGGTGCGGATTTCGATGAGTGAGGCGGCGCGCGAGACCGGCACCGAGCTGGGCATAGCCGATATCCAGACGCTGCTGGAGCTGCTGCCGCACCGCTATCCGTTCCTGATGGTGGACCGCATCGTCGAGATCGACCGGGACGAGTCCTGCGTCGGCATCAAGAACGTCACGGCCAACGAGCCGCAATTCATGGGCCATTTCCCGGACATGCCGGTCTTTCCGGGGGTGCTCCTGATCGAAGGCATGGCGCAGACGGCGGGTGCGATCTGCTGCCGCCACATCCGGGCGGACGGGCGGAACACCAAGCAGGTGTTCTTCATGACCATCGACAAGTGCAAGTTCCGCAAGCCCGTCACCCCCGGGGATCAGGTGCGCTTCCATATGACGAAGCTGAATCAGCGCCGGACCATGTGGTGGTTCCGTGGCGAGGCCCGCGTCGACGGCACGCTGGTCGCCGAGGCCGAGATCAGCGCCATGCTGGTGACGGAGTGAGCGCCCCCTTCATCCACCCGAGCGCCGTCGTCGAGTCCGGCGCCGAGATCGGTGACGGGGCGCGCATCGGACCGTTCTGCCACGTCGGCCCCGAGGTGGTCCTCGGGCGGGACTGCGAGCTGATCAGCCACGTCGTGCTGGCGGGCCGCACCACCGTCGGAGCCCGCACGCGGATCTTCCCCTTCGCGTCGATCGGTCATCCGCCGCAGGATCTGAAGTACCGGGGCGAGGCCTCGACCCTGACGATCGGCGCCGACTGCCTGATCCGGGAAGGCGTGACCATGAATCCCGGCACCAGCGGCGGCGGCCTGGAGACCGTGGTCGGCGATCACTGCACCTTCCTGGCGAATTCCCACGTGGGCCACGATTGCCGCGTCGGCGCGCACGTGATCTTCTCCAACAACGTCATGCTGGCGGGCCATTGCAGCGTGGGCGATTATGCGATCCTCGGCGGCGGCGCCGCCGTGATCCAGTTCGCCCGGGTCGGCGCGCATGCCTTCGTGGGCGGCCTGTCAGGCCTGGAGAACGACTGCATCCCCTACGGCATGGTGCTGGGCAACCGGGCCTACCTGTCGGGGCTCAACATCATCGGCCTGCAGCGCCGCGGCTTCGCCCGCGAGGACATTCACGCCCTGCGGCGCGCCTACCGACTGCTCTTCGCCCCGGAGGGCACGCTGATGGAGCGCGTCGAGGACGTGGCCGCGACCTTCGAATCGCACGCGGCGGTTCGCGAGATCCTCGATTTCATCCGGCTCGGCGGCAAGCGCTCGATCTGCACGCCGCGCGAGCTCCCGACCCCGATCAGCGCCGCCTGAACGGCCGAGCCGTGGCCGAGGCCGATCCCGTGCCCGAGGGGGCTCTGGTCCTGATCGCCGGGGCCGGACGCCTGCCGGAACTCGTCGCCGAGTCGCTGCGCCGGACGCAGCGACCCTTCCGGGTCATCGCGTTGCGCGGCTTCACGGGGCCGGTCCTGCGCGGGGTCGCCGACGCCACGGTCGATCTCCTCGACCTCGCCGCCACCCTGAAGTTGCTGCGGCGCTGGGGGCCGGCGCTCGTGGTGCCGGCCGGCGGCGTCGCCCGGCCGAGCCCGGCCGCGATCCTCAATGCCGGCGCTGCCCTGCGCAACCGGGAGGCCCTGCGGGCCATTGCGGGCGGCGGCGACGATCGCCTCCTGCGCGCCGCGCTCGCGCTGGTGGAGGAGGAGGGCCACCGGGTCATTGGCGTCCATGAGGCCGCCCCGGACCTGCTGTGCCCTGAGGGACCCCTGGGGTGCCGGACACCGGATGCCGGGGCGGCCGCGTCGATCCGCGCTGGGCGCGCCGTGCTGGAGGCGCTCTCGTCTCACGATCTGGGGCAGGCCGTGGCCGTGGCCGGCGACCGCGTCCTCGCCGTGGAGGGGCCTGAGGGCACCGACCGGATGCTGGCGCGGGCTCGAGCGCTGGGGCGCCGGCCGTTCGGGTTCGGACGGGCGATGCCCGCGACCGTTCTGGTGAAGGCTCCCAAGGCCGGCCAGGACCGGCGCATCGATCTGCCGGCGGTGGGGCCGCGCACGGTCCGGAACGCGGCGCGGGCCGGCTGCGTCGGCCTGGCGCTGGAGGCCGGCGGCACCCTGGTCATCGACCGGGCCGCCACGGCTGCCGAGGCCGATCGCCTCGGTCTGTTCGTCATCGGCTACGGAGGCGCGGCGTGATCCCTCGGGTGCCGGGACCTGCGCGATGACCCAGCCGCGCACCATCTGGCTCGTGGCCGGCGAGGATTCCGGTGACCAGCTCGGCGCCAAGCTGATGCGGGCTCTGCGCGAGGCGGCCCCCGGCGTGGTCTTCGGCGGTGTCGGCGGCGAGGCCATGGCGGAGGAAGGGTTCTCGTCCCTGTTCCCCATGGATGACGTGGCGGTGATGGGGTACCTGCCGGTGCTCGCCCGCGCGCCGACGCTCCTGAGGCGCATCCGCGAGACCGTTGCGGATGCGGTCCGCGCCAAGCCGGACGTGCTGGTGATCATCGACAGCCCCGGTTTCACCCACGCGGTCGCGCGGCGGGTGCGCAAAGCGTCCCCCGAGATCCCGATCATCGACTACGTCTCGCCGAGCGTCTGGGCCTGGCGGCCCTGGCGGGCGAAGGGCATGCGGCCGTTCATCGACCATGTCCTGGCGCTCCTGCCGTTCGAGCCCGACGCACACCGGCGGCTGGGCGGCCCGCCCTGCACCTATGTCGGGCACCCGCTGATCGAGCGCCTTCCGGAACTTCGGCCAATCGGAGCCGAGCGGCGGCGGCGCGAAGCCGTCCCCTACAGCCTCGTGGTGCTACCCGGCTCCCGCCGGTCCGAGATCGAGCGGCTCATGCCGGTCTTCGGGGCGGCGCTCGCGCGGGTGGCCGGCACGCTCGCGATCGAGGCGCTGCTGCCCGCCGTGACCCGCCACCGGGCGCTGCTCGAACGGATGGCCGCCGACTGGCCGGTGCCGGTCCGGATCGTGACCGGCGAGGCGCCGAAATACGCGGCCTTCCGGGAGGCCCGGGCGGCGCTCGCCGCTTCCGGCACGGTGACGCTGGAACTGGCCCTCGCCGGCGTCCCGATGGTCGTCGCCTACAAGGTGTCGCGGGCCGAGGAGATCATCGCCCGTCGGCTCATCCAGGTCCCGAGCATCGTGCTGCCGAACCTGATCCTGGCGGAGAACGCCATGCCGGAATTCGTCCAGGCCGCCTGCACCCCCGGGCCTCTCGCGGAGGCACTGAGGCCGCTGCTGGTGGGCGGTGCCGAGCGCGACGCGCAACTCGCCGCCCTCGCCCGGATCGACGGACGGATGCGGCTCGCGGAAGCCGATACGCCGAGCCGGGCCGCCGCGCGGATCGTCCTGCGCGCGGCGGACGCCCGAGAGGCTCAGCCGGCGCGCCGGCCGCAGCGGATATAGGCCGAGGTCCCGCGGCTGCTCGACCAGGTCAGATGGTCTCCGTCCACCTGCAGGCGGACCTGGGAGGACCAGTGCCGGCCGCGATCGCTGCATTCGGCCGAGGTGACCCAGGCGGCGCCGGCCCGCCGCGTGTCGTGGAAGGTGCAGATCGTCCGGCCGGCGCGGGCGCGATCCTGCGTGATCGTGGCCGGGATGTAGCCCCGGCGCCGCGACCGGGTCCCGCAGGCTTCGTGGGTCGGCCCCCAGACGCCGACATAGTCGACGTTGGCCGACACAGGGGCCGACACAGGGGCAGGAGTCGGTACCGCTGCCGGCGGGGCCTTTGCCGCATCGCCCGGCATCGCCGCGGCCGCCTGCGGTCCCGACGCCGCCATGGCGGTCGAAGGGGTGTTCGACGGGGCGTCAGGCCCCGTCGCCTCCGCGGGTGGCGCCGGCTCGTCGGGGCTGTCGAGCATCACGACCCGGTGTGGGGCCGCGCGCGGCCCGGCGGAGACCGGCGCGGGGCGAAACGGCAGATCCTCCGTCAGGTAGGCGATGCTGTAGGCGAAGAGGCCGATCCAGCCCAGGACCAGGAGCGCCGGCAGGGCGTAGCGGCGCCGGGAGCCGGAATGCTCCCCGTCGCCCGGATTCGCCAGCACGACCGCCCCCATGATCCCCCCCGTTTGTCCGATCAGCGGCCGAAGATACCCTTCAGGAACTGGGCCGTGCGGTTGCGCTTGCGCTTGCGCTCCAATTCCGACGCGTCCTTCAGCCACGCGACCTGCACCACCCGCCGCTCGCCCTCGAAGGGCTCGTGGCCGTGCCAGGAATTGTCGGCGCGCAGGAAGGCGAACATCGTGCCCATGGTCGGCGGCACCTCGACCGCGAAGGGCTCGTAGTTGCGCCCGTCGTACAGCACCCGCAGGCGGCCGGCGGCCGGGGCGTCCCAGGCGTCGTTCATGTAGACGAGCAGGGTCAGCACCTTCGAGGGGCCGTCGGTGTGGATCGAGCCGTATTTGAGCTGGCTGCGGCGCATGATGGTGGTCAGCCGCGGGCATGAGACGAGGTCGATCCCGAACTTTTCGCCGAGGATCTCCGAGAACGCGTCGCTCTCCAGTTCGTCGATCAGCGCCTTGAACCGGCCCTTGAGGGCGACCTCGTCGACGGTGAGGTAGCCGGGCTTGGCGATGTCGGGGAAGTCGCGGCGGATGTCGTCGATCGCGTCGGGATTCAGGACGTTGTTGCCGAGCGTGTAGACGTAGGGCTCGCGGGAGACGGGCGCGGCGCGCACGGCGGAGATGTCGAGGATCGAGAGGGCGGACATCGCTGGGTCCCTTGGCTCCGGCGCCGGTCGGCCGGCACGCCCGGCGCCGGAGACGCGTGCCGGAGGGCCGGTCGCGCCGTCGTGCCGGGGACGCCCGCGCAGGCGTCCGCGATCACAAATCTACAGCTGCATCCGGCGATCCCGGAATCTCATAATCGGCCGATTGCGGCGGTCCGACGGCGAAAGCGGCGTGGTGGCACATTCCGGTGACAGTCTCGGACGGCCCGCTTGTGCAGGATGGCGCCAGACCCGCGGGCTTTCTTCCCGGGTGTGTGTGCCGGAACCCGTTCCCGATGCGGCCGTTGGCCCTCGCTTTGCTCTTGACCCACCTCGCCGCGCTCGTGGCCGGGGCGGAGGCTCATGCCCAGTCGCGGGCGCCGCGCGGCTCGATGACCGCACGGATGACCTGTGCCGAGGCGATGGCCCTGGTGAGGAACGAGGGCGACGTGGTGATCGCCGCCGGGACCGCTCCGGAGCGCTTCGTCAGCGGCCCCGGCCAGTGCAGCGGCTCCGAGATCGCGGAACTGCGCTTCGCCCCGACCCGGGACAACCCGCAATGCCCGATCGGCTACCGGTGCCGCGAGCCGGGCTTCGAGGAGTGGAACTGGTAGGCGCGCGGCCCGCGTAAATCGCCGCACCGTCGGCACGTGACGAAAGTTTCACGCGACAGCGCGGGGCACGTGCCCTTATCTCGCCATCACCCGGGGCCAAGGCCGCCGGCAGCGCCTTCCGCGGGCGTGGAGGGGATGGGAGATCGACGCGTGGCTGCACTCAGGACCGGGCTCGGAATCCAGGCCGTCCTCACGGCGCTGGCCGCGCTGATCCTGCTGGCGTTTCCGGGCATCCCGAGCCCGCCGCTCTACGTCTCGCTCGCGGGCTTCGCCATGGCGGGCATCCTGGTCGCGTCGAACGGCATCTCGGCCTACCTGAAGGTCTTCGTCTCGGTCTACGGCGTCGGCTACCTGCTGCTCGCCGGGTCGAAGACGATCGCCGCGATGGGGCTGCTGCCGCCGGTCATCGCGGCGCTGCTGCCGCCGGCCTTCGCGGCCACCGGGGCCGTGGTCTTCGCCGCCATCGTGCTCGGCATCTCGTATCTCGAGCCGATCCGGGCGATCACCAACATCGCCGACCCCTACTTCGCCAACCGCGACAGGCCCACGAAGGAGATCGGTCTGTTCCGCTGGTTCGGAACCACCGAGGGGCGAATCGGGCGCAACCTCGTGGCGCTCTCCATCTTCGTGAACTTCGCCGACGTGGCGCTGACGCTGCGGTTCAACTTCTTCTATCGCGATATCTACAACTCGCTGCAGGAGTACGACGCAAACGCCTTCTGGTACCAGCTGCTCTGGGTCTTCGTGCCGCTGGCCACGCTGAACATCGCCATCGGCATGTTCGACCTGTTCGTCGATTCCTCGCTGCTGATCCGCTGGCGCACATGGCTGACCCACAGCCTGTACGAGCGCTGGCTCGGCAACGGCACGCATTACCGGATCCCGTTCACCGACGAGGAGGCCGACAACCCGGATCAGCGTATCCAGGCCGATGTCAACAGCTTCATCGTGCAGACCACGACCCTGTCGATCCGGCTTCTGAGCCAGGCCGCCCAGCTCGTCTCCTTCATCGTCATCCTCTGGGGCCTGTCGCGCGACTTCGTGGTGCCGTTCACCGACGCGGTGATCCCGGGCTTCCTGGTCTGGCTGGTCATCGCCTACGCAGTGGTCGGCACATGGCTCACCCACCTGATCGGACGGCCGCTCATCGGGCTCGATTTCCGGCAGGAGCAGGTCGAGGCGAATTTCCGCTTCGCCCTGGCCCGCAACCGCATCTATTCCGAGCAGATCGCGCTGCTGCGCGGCGAGCGTGCCGAGGCGTCCCGGCTGGCGACGCTGTTCCACAGCGTCATCGACAACTACATCGGCATCATCTTTCGCCGCATCAAGCTGATCGCCTTCACGTTCAGCTACCGGCAGGCGAGCGTGATCTTCCCGATGGTGCTGGCGGCGCCGTCTTTCTTCGCCAAGAAGATCACCCTGGGCGCCCTGCAGCAGACCTCGCAGGCCTTCGGTCAGGTGCAGAGTTCGCTGTCGTTCTTCGTGGATTCCTACACGACGCTCGCCGCCTACAAGGCCAATACCAACCGTCTCGGCTCCTTCCGTCGTGCGATGACGAAGGCCGAGGCGCTGGAGAATGCGGGCTACGGACTGATCCAGGGCAACGACAGCACTGGCGACGTGACCGCGCGGGGCCTCGTCCTCGCCCTGCCGGACGGCCGCCCGATCGTCACCGCCGACGCGCTGACGCTGCCGCGCGGCGGCGCAACCCTGGTCACCGGCCCCTCCGGTTCGGGCAAGTCGACAATGTTCCGGGCGATCGCGGGGATCTGGCCGTTCGGCAAGGGCCGGGTCGACGTGCCGGCCGGGCAGTCGGCCCTGGTGCTGCCGCAGCGGCCCTACATCCCGCAGGGTACGCTCCGCGGGGCCGTGGTCTACCCGAACACCACGGACCAGTTCTCCGACGCGGCGATCAGGGATGCGCTGACGGCCGCCCAGCTCACCCATTTGGCGGATCGCCTGGACGAGACCGATACCTGGGAGCGGCGCCTCTCCGGGGGCGAGCAGCAGAGGCTGGCCATCGCTCGGGCGATCCTGTCCAAGCCGGAATGGCTGTTCCTCGACGAGGCGACGGCCTCCCTGGACGAGCCCTCCGAGGCTGCGCTCTACCGGATGCTGCGCGAGCGGCTGCCGGGGACGACCATCGTGTCGATTGGCCACCGCTCGACCCTCGACGCCTTCCACGACCGGCGGATCACGCTGGAGCCTGAGGGCGGCGTGTTCGTGCCCCGGGCGCGCCGGGAGCCGCTGCCGGCGGAGTAGGGCAGCTCCCGCTCCGCGCTGTCCCTCCCCAGCCGCAGCCGGCGGAGGACAAGCGCTAGCGCCAGGACCGGTCCGATCTCAGGTCGCCTTCCGCAGCCCGGCGGCGGCGCGGGCCGCCTGCTCGATCGCCGCGGGATCCGGCGTGCCGGGCTTCACCACCCAGCTGCCGCCGACGCAGAGCACCGACGGGATTGCCAGCCAGTCCGGGGCGCTCGCTTCGGTGATCCCGCCGGTCGGGCAGAAGCGCACCGCGCCGAATACCGCCGCTTGCGCCTTCAGCGCCTTGATCCCGCCCGCGGCCTCGGCCGGGAAGAACTTGAACCGGTCGAGCCCGTGATCGAGGCCCCGCATGATGTCGGCCGCCGTGGCGACGCCCGGCAGGTAGGGCACGCCGTTGGCCTTGGCGGCGTCGGTCAGCGGGTCGGTGAGTCCCGGCGAGACGATGAACTCGGCCCCCGCCGCCAGGGCGTTCTCCAAGTCGCGGGGATTGAGCACCGTCCCGGCCCCGACAACCGCCCCCTCGACCCGGGTCATCTCCCGGATCACCTCGAGGGCTGCCGGCGTGCGCAAGGTGACCTCCAGGGCGGTCAGGCCGCCCTTCACCAGGGCCTCGGCGATGGGGCGGGCCTGGGCCACGTCGTCGATCACCAGGACCGGAATGACGGGCACGGAGCGCATCAGCGCGTCGATGCTGGTCAGATCGTTCATGACCGATACCTCCTGGATGCGGTTCTCAAAGGCCGGCGGCGGCGAGCATTGCCGAAGCGCCCCGCTCCGCCGTGTCGGACCCCTGGCGCATGAACGCGAACAGCTCCCGCCCGGTGCCCTGCGCGGGCTCCGGTGCCTCGGCCTCGGGGCGCGCGGCAAACTCCGCGTCGTCGACCAGTACCTGCAGAAGCCCGTCAGCCGCGCTGAGGCGGACGATGTCGCCGTCTCGGATCCGCCCGATCGGGCCGCCGCCCAGGGCCTCCGGGCTCAGGTGGATCGCGGCCGGGACCTTGCCCGACGCCCCCGACATCCGCCCGTCGGTCACCAGGGCGACCTTGTGGCCGCGGTCCTGGAGCACGCCCAGCGGCGGGGTGAGCTTGTGCAACTCCGGCATGCCGTTGGCCTTCGGACCCTGGAACCGGACCACCACCACCACGTCCCGCTCCAGCTCGCCGGCCTTGAAGGCCTTCAGCACTTCGTCCTGGTCCGAAAAGACCCGGGCCGGCGCCTCGATGGTTCGGCGCTGGTCCTCGACGGCGCTGGTCTTGAACGTCGCCCGGCCGAGATTGCCCTTCACCAGTCGCATGCCGCCGTCCGGCTGGAACGGGTCGGCGGGCCGGCGGAGCATCGTGTCGTCCAGGCTCTCCGGCACCGCCTCCTCGAAGACCAAGTCGTCGCCGTCGAGCTTCGGATCGCGGGCATGGTCGCGCAGCGACTGGCCCGCCACGGTCAGGATGTCGTCGTGCAGCAGGCCCGCATCGAGGAGCGCGGCCATCACGAAGCTCATGCCGCCCGCGGCGTGGAAGTGGTTCACGTCGCCGGCGCCATTCGGGTAGACGCGCGCGATCAGCGGCACGGCGCTGGAGAGCCGGTCGAGATCCTCCCAGTCGACCACGATGCCGGCGGCGCGGGCGATGGCCGGCAGGTGGATCGCGTGGTTGGTCGAGCCGCCGGTGGCGAGCAGGCCGACGGCGGCGTTCACGATCGCCTTCTCGTCGACGCAGAGGCCGAGCGGCCGGTAATCGTTACCGGCGGCGCCGATCTCGGTGAGCCGGTGGATCGCCGCCCGAGTCACGGCCTGACGCAGCTTGGTGCCGGGATTGATGAAGGATGCGCCCGGCATGTGCAGGCCCATCATGTCCATCATCATCTGGTTCGAGTTGGCGGTGCCGTAGAACGTGCAGGTCCCGGCGGCATGGTAGGAGGCCGACTCGGATTCGAGCAGTTCGGCGCGTCCGACCTTGCCCTCCGCATAGAGCTGGCGGATCCGCTGCTTCTCCTTGTTGGCCAGCCCCGAGGGCATCGGCCCGGCCGGGATCAGGATCGTCGGCAGGTGGCCGAAGCGCAGCGCCCCGATCAGCAGGCCCGGCACGATCTTGTCGCAGATGCCGAGGAGCGCCGCGCCGTCGAACATGCCGTGGCTCAGAGCCACCGCGGTGGAGAGGGCGATCGTATCCCGGGAGAACAGCGACAGCTCCATGCCGGTCTGGCCCTGGGTGACGCCGTCGCACATGGCCGGCGTCCCGCCCGCCACCTGGGCGGTGGCGCCCCGCTCCCGGGCGAACAGCTTGATCTGGTCCGGATAGCGCCCGTAGGGCTGATGGGCCGAGAGCATGTCGTTATAGGCGGTGACGATGCCGATGTTCATCACCGTCCGCTCGTCGCGGATCGCCGCCTTGTCCTCGCCGGAGGCCGCGAAGCCGTGGGCGAGGTTGCCGCAGGCGAGCTTGCCCCGCCGGACCCCCGCCTCGCGCTCGCGGGCGATCAGGTCGAGATAGGCGCGCCGGGTCTCGCGGGAGCGCGCCACCACGCGCTCGGTGACCGCCGCGACCTCGGGGTGAAGCTCGGTCATGCTCGTTCCTCCAGGCTCGGTGCCGACGGGCGCGAGGCCGATGCCGCGGTTCGTTGTCGGCCCCGCGGCCGCGTCGGTAGCCGGTATCTAAGGGGTGCGCTGCGGGATGTAACCCGGAGCGAACGCCGGCGATGACATGAGGTCTGCCCGCCAGCTCAGGAAACCCCAAGTCCAAGGCAGCGTTCGCTCTCGCTTTCGATCGATGCCGCCCGCATCGTCATCACGAGCGGAGCGAAGTGACCCAGGTCAGCGCGACCCTGGATTGCTTCGCTGCGCTCGCAAAGACGGTGACCTTACGCCTTTGCCCGAAAGCCGTGGCGGTCGGTCATCCTGGACGCCAGACGTCAGCACACCTCGAAGCGCTCCTTCGAGGCATGCCTCCGGATGGAGTCGAATCTTCGAGACGCAGCGCGACCCTGGATTCAATACTCCCAGAAGATCCGCTGCAGCTCCTTGGTGTCGGTGGTCTTGGTCAGCGCCACGGCCGCCAGGATCTTGGCCTTGGCGGGGTTCAGGTCATGGGCGACCACCCAGTCGTACGTGTCGTCGGGCTGCTCGGCGTTGCGCAGCACGAAGCCGTCCGGGACCCGCGACGAGCGGATCACGAGCGTGCCCTTCGAGCGGATGTCCTTGAGCTTGTCGACGAGGTAGCCGGGGACCGAACCGTTGCCGGTACCGGCATTGACGATCGCCTTGGCGCCGGCCTGGACCTCCGCGTCGTAGACGCCCGGGATCATGTTGCCCGAGCCGTAGACGATGCCCACCAGCGGCAGGCTGTCGATCTGGTCGATGTCGAACTCGGAATTCATGTTGTGCCGCTTCGAGAGCGAGCGGAAGAAGTAGGTCTTGCCCTCGACCACCATCCCCAGGGGTCCCCATTGGCTGTAGAAGGCGCTGGGGACGATGTTCGTCCGCTTGTTCACGTCGCGGCCGCACTGGATGTAGTCGTTCATCGTCACCGTGACGCCCTGGCCGACCGCCTCCTTGCTGGCCGCCACGGTCACGGCGTCGAGGAGATTCAGGGCGCCGTCGGCCGAGATCGCCGTGCCGGGCCGCATCGAGCCGACCACCACGATCGGCTTGTCGCTCTTCACCACGAGGTCGAGGAAGAACGCGGTCTCCTCCAGGGTGTCGGTGCCGTGGGTGACGACGACGCCGTCGACGTCGTCCTGCTTGAGGAGCTGCGACACGCGCTTGCCGAGCTGGACGAGCTGGGCGTCGGTGAAGCTCTCGGACGCGATCTGGAAGACCTGCTCACCGCGGACATTGGCGATGGTGTTCACCTGCGGCACGGCCGCGATCAGCTTGTCCACCGGCACCTTCGCGGCGGTGTAGGTGGCGCTGTTGGCCGCGTCGGCGCCCGCACCGGCGATGGTGCCGCCGGTGGCGAGAATCACGACATTGGGCTTCTTGGCCGCGACCGCGGTGCCGGCGTCAGGCATCTCGCGGGCGCAGAGCGGGGCCGCCCCGAATCCGCCGGCCAGTGCCAGGGCGAAGACCGCTCCGCGCAGGGGAAGGGTCGCGCCGCTTCGGCAAGAGAACATCGGGGATCCTCGACGGTTGAAGGGGGAACGAGTCGGACTCGACGCGGGGATGGTAGCCGCCCGACCGCCCGAGGCAAGGATCATGCGACGGCCCGCGGGCGGCGGATCGTTACGGATGCTCGGGCGTTGTTCAGGCTTGCTGTCCGCTCGGAGGTAAGCCCCATGCTCCATCTCGCCGACTTGCTGGAGGAACTCGAGCGGAGCGCGCCGGCACGGGCTGCCATGTCGATCCTCGAGGCCTCTCTCGCGCGCCGTTCGGCCGAGGAACAGGGCGCGTTCTGGCGTGCCGTCGACATCTACTACGTGTCGCGCAAGGCGCCGCCGGAGCCGATCGCGGCGGCGCAGACAGCCCCGCACTTGGCCGTCGCTTCGTAGGACCGTCCGAAACCGTCCCGGCGCTCGCCGGAGTTGCGCTGCCGCGAGTCCGTTCGACCTTAGCGAGCGCTACCAGGCGTTTCCGCGCGACCGCGCCACCGGGCAGCGCGGCGCAACCGGGACTCGCGCTGCGGCCGGCGAGTGCACTGCGGCGAGCGGGATGCCGGCCGGTCAGGCGTTCGCCGGCACCGCGGGCGGGAGACCGGTTCCGCTCTCCGAACTGTCGCCGGCGGCGACCGTGCTCCGGGTCTCGGGCATCACGGCGAGGTACAGAACAAATCCCAACGCCGCGATGGCCGCCAGGGCCAGGAAGGCGGTGGCGTAGCCGGCCGAAACGATGATCACGCCCGCCAGCGTCGCGCTGAGCGAGGCGCCGATCCCCTGGGCGGTGGCGACGGCGCCCTGGGCCGCGTTGAAGCGGCCGCCGCCGCGGGTGAGATCGGCTACCACGATCGGGAAGAGCGCGCCGTAGACACCGGCACCGATCCCGTCGAGGAGCTGCACGCCCACCAGCCAGAACGGGTTGTCCGACAGAGTGTACAGCACGCCGCGCAGGGCGAGGACCCCGAAGGCCGCGAGGAAGATCGGCTTGCGCCCGATCACGTCGGCCTTGGCGCCCACGAAGATCGCCACCGGCACCATCACGCACTGGGCCGCCACGATGCAGACAGCGATCAGCGAGGTCGCGTGGTCCTTGCCCGAGATGTGGGTCAGCAGCTGACCAACGGAGGTCAGCATCGCCGCGTTGGCGAGGTGGAAGATCGCGCAGAGAACCGCGAAGAGCAGCAGCGCACGGTTCCCCAGCAGCGTCTTGAAGCCCGAGGGCTGCGCCGCCTGGGATTTCGCCTCGTCCTCAGTCATGCCGCGGGCGAGGTCGTTGTCGATGGCGTCGGCCGGGACCATCAGCATGGCGCCGATCGAGAGGGCGGCGAGGACGCCCATGAGCCAGAACACCACGACCGGTCCGAAGAAGTAGGCGAGGCCGCCGGCCACCGCCGCCGAAACCGCGTTGCCGGCATGGTTGAAGCCCTCGTTGCGGCCGATCCGCTTGGCGAACATCTTCGGGCCGACGAGGCCGAGGGTGATCGCGGCGAGCGCCGGCGGGAAGATCGTGCCCGCGACGTGGGCGATCGATTGGGTCGCGGTCACGAGGTAGAAGTTCGCGATGAACGGCAAGACGAGGCAGCTCGCGGTCACCGCGATGGCGCCGCCGATCACCACGGCGCGCTTGTGGTTCGTGGCGTCGATCAGCGCACCGGCAGGGGTCTGCGCCAGGAGGCCGAGGATGCCCGCGATGGTCATGACGAGGCCGGTGGTCGCCTCGTTCCAGCCCTGGTCGGGTCCGCGCACGGCGATCAGGTAAATCGCGAGATACGGGCCGAGACCGTCGCGTACGTCGGCGAGGAAGAAGTTCAGCGCGTCGAGGCCGCGCAGGGCCTTCGCGGCGGGCGCCCGGGTGCGGTCGCCGCCCGCGCCTGTCTCGATCCTGTCCATCCTGCCGCGATCCCCCGACCGTCGGACGGCGCCGGCCCGTCGGGGCCGCACCATCGCACGCGGTGCTCGACGTCGGCCCGCGCGATCGGTTCCCGCCTGGAGCGGCCGTGAGCCGGGGCTCGACCGAAACTCTTCGTGTGGACAGCCTCAACGGGTCTCGTCGTCCCCCGAAGCGTCGGGATTTGCGACATCGGCTGTCGCCTCTCCCGACAGATCGGCGCCCGGCACCCCGAGGCCGTAGCGCTCGATCTTCGCGTAGAGGAGCTGCCGCTGGATGCCGAGGCGCCGCGCGGCGCGGGCGCGGTTGCCGTCGGCGTCGCGGAGCGCGGCGGCGATCATGGTCCGCTCCAGACGGGCCACGGCCCCGGGCAGGTCACCGGCGAGCCAGTCGGCCGGTCCCGTCTCGTCGCTCCGGCGGTCAGCCTGTTCCGGCAGATCGATGGCGTCCGCCGCGATCGCGCCGCCGCGCACCAGAACGGCCGCCCGCTCGACGACATTGCGCAGCTCCCGGACATTGCCCGGCCATTCATAGGCCAGCAGGCGGGATGCCGCGGGGCCGCTCAGGCGCTTGCCGGAGGGGAGGAGGAAGTGCTCGGCGAGTGGCACGATGTCTGCCAGGCGCTCGCGTAGCGGCGGCAGGGTAATCGGCACGACGTTGAGGCGGTAGTACAGGTCGGCGCGGAACAGGCCCTCGGCGACGAGGGTCGGGAGGTCGCGATGCGTAGCGGCCACGAGGCGGACATCGACCCGGGCGGCCCGTCCCCCGAGGGGAGTCACGACGCAATCCTGGATCACCCGCAGGATCTTGGCCTGCATCGCCGCCGGCATGTCGCCGATCTCGTCTAGGAACAGGGTCCCGCCCTCCGCTTCGTGGAAGGCGCCGGCGCGGTCCGCGGTCGCCCCGGCGAACGCCCCACGGACATGCCCGAACAGCTCGCTCTCAAGGAGGGCGGCTGGGATCGCCGCGCAGTTGACCGGGACGAACGGCCGCGCCCGTCGCCGCGAGAAGGCGTGCAGCGCCCGGGCGACCTCTTCCTTGCCGGTGCCGGTCTCCCCCTGGATCAGGATCGTCGAGGCACTGTCGGCCACGAGGCCGATGGTCTTCTGGACCTTCCGCATGCCCGCGCTGGACCCGATCAGCACCGGGTGCCCCGGCGGCGGGGCGGAGGCGCCCGGATCGGACCGGGCCGCGCGCAGCATCGCGTCGAGGACGGCGGCGAGGTCCGCACGGCCGATCGGCTTGGTGAGATGGTCGTGGGCGCCGAGGCGCATCGCCTCGATGGTGTTGGCCGGGCTGGCGAAGGCCGTCAGCACCGTGACGGGGGGCGGTTCCGGCAGGGCGCGGATCCGCTCCAGCGTGGCCATGCCGTCGAGGTCGCCGGGCATGCGCAGGTCGAGGAGGACGGCCGCCACGGGGCCGTCGCGCAGCCGTGCTAGCGCCTCCGAGCCGGAGGCCACCGGCAAGGGCGTGTGGCCGAGATCGGCCACCGTCTCGGCGAGCCCGTCACGCAGGGCTCTGTCGTCGTCGACGATCAGGATGGTCGCCATGGCAGATCCAGGAGGAAGGTGGTGTGGGGGGCGGCGTCGACCAGCCGGGCCTCGCCGCGATGCGCCAGGGCGATCTCGCGCACGATCGCCAGACCGAGCCCGGTCCCGTCGGGGCGGGCGGTGACGAAGGGCTCGAACAGGCTGGCACGGATCGCGGGATCGATCCCGGGACCGGTGTCGGTGACGCGAAGGTGCAACCGCACGGCGCCGTCGACCGTGGCCCGCGCGGCATCGAGGCGAACCTGGCCGCCGGGCGGCGCGTGCTGCAGGGCGTTCAGCAGGAGATTGTCGAGGGCGCGGGCGACCTGCCCGCGGTCGAGATGCGGATGGTCCGCCGCCGGCAGATCCTCCGCCAGGACGGCGATCCGGACCGCCCGCACGGCCGCCAGGTCCTCGTGAAGGCGCGCGCACTCGGCCAGGAGCGGCGTCACCGGCGTCGGCGTCCGGTGGAGGGCGCGCGCCTGCGTCAGGTTGAGGAGGTCGCGCAGCAGCGTATCGACCCGGGCGATCTGGCCCAGCACCGCCTCCAGGGCCGCGGCGGCACGGGGCGGATCGCCGCTCACCAGGGCGTTCTCGGCCTTCAGGCGCATCGCCGCGATCGGGTTTCGGATCTCGTGGGCGATGCTCGCCGCCAGCCGGCCGACGGCGGCGAGCCGCTCGGCGGCCACGACGCGGGCTCGGGCCTCCCGCAGCCGTCCACCGGCGGCGTTCAGGGCATCCACCAGCCGGTCGAACTCGCGCTCGCCGGTGCGGTCGAGATGGGGCAGGTCCTCGCCGTCCGGGCGCGGTGCGGCGAGCGCGGCTTCGAGCCGGGCGATCCGTCCCGAGAACCCGTACAGGAACCAGCCCAGGAAGGCCGCCGACCCGAGCACGGTCGCGGCCAGGAAGCCGAGACCCGCGAGGAAGCGCGTGTAGGTGGGGCCGTCGGTGACGTGCGTCCGCCCCATGGACCACGCCGTAAGTCCGGCCGTCGGCCCGTGCAGGGCGCAGCCCTGGAGCAGCAGCACCTGGGTGCGGCTCGGCCGGCGCACCGAAACCGCGTGGTCGACGCGCAGAACCTGCGCGTTCAGCGCCGCGATGGCGTCGTGCTCGGCCGCCGGAAGGTCCGTCTTCGGCCCGGTCCCCTCGTAAGTCGGATAGGCGTAGGCCATAGACCCATCGGTGGCGCTCCAGATCCCGCCCTCGATGCCGGGGAAGCCCGCGAGGGCCGCGGTGACGGCGCCGACGAGGTCCCCCGCCGCGATCCCGGCGCGGCGGCCCCGGACCAGGGCGGCGTACCGGTCGATGATCTCGCGGCAGGCCCGCCCGACCTCGATATCGGCCTGTGCGACCTGGACGCCCGTCGATTGGCTGTACACGCCGAACATCAGGTAGGCGGTCGCGGCCGCGGAGGCGAGCAGCAGCACCCACAGTGCGAGCAGCCGGGCGCGCAGGCTGTAGGCGGTCACGGCGCAGTCCGGTCGGGCATGGCGCTGGCTCCCGCGGCGGCATCATGTGCGCCAGGACCCGATCCCTAAGCCATTGTCCACCACCGTGGCCACTCGGCGGCCTGGCGAGCCCGACCGGCCGCCGGCCATCGAGGCGCCCGATGATCGTCTCCCGCCGTTGCGGCCCGGGTCACGCGCCCGCGCCCGGTCGGTCAGGCTCGGTCTTGTCCGGGGCCGGCTTCACGCGGTGACGGTGTCGGTGCCCAGGGCCGCCGTTCCCGGGAAAGCCCGATGGACGGACCGGCAGCGCGTCGCTCCGGAGCTGCAGACAGGTTAGCATCGCCACGTAGGAAGGTGCGCCGCCGATCTCCCTTTCCGCGCGGTATGTCCTGCGTCCGGCTGCGTCGAAGGTCGTCCAACGCCTGAGCCAGGTGCACCGCGCAGCGGTTTCGTCGGATAGGCAGCCGCGGTCACTCGCGCGATCGACGCGATCGGAGCCCGCCCTTTGCTCTGGTGCGCAGATCGCCCGGGTGCCGAAGACTGGGAGGCCAGCCGTCCGCGCGGATGCCGCCAGGGGACTGGACAAGATCAGGTTGAACCCGAAAACGGCCGAGATCCAGAACCTGCCCATGCAACCCCTCCGAGACAGCTGACCGGACCCGCGGCCAGGGGCGGCCGGCGCAATCCGTGCTGCGCCGGCCGGTCTCGGAGGTCTTGCGGCGATGATCGGTTCGTCAACGGACGTTCACTGGCCGGACTTGGCCCCGATGGTCGCGCCGGTGGCTTGCGGCGCCGTCTTGTCGGCCATCGCGGGGTTCGCCTTCCGCGGCACGGCCACCGCATCGATCACGTCGAACCGCATTGTGTCCTGGGCCGACTTCAAGGCCGCGTTGGCTTCGTAATACTTGCCCTGTCCGATCAGCGTCGCCGCCTGATCCACGTCGTCGATCGTCTTGTCGAGCGGCAGGACCGCCATGGTGAAGTTGACGTCGACATCGGCGAGCTTGAGCTTCTCGAGGGCGCCCTTCTGGTCGCCCTGGGCAAGATTCTTGTTCGCCTCGGTGACAGCGGAGGCCTTGGCGGGCGTGGCCACGAAATCGTCGCCCAAGGTCAGCTGTGCGTCGACCGGCACCCAGGCGACCTGCTCCTTGGAGGCCGGCTTGGCATCGGCCTTGGTCGCCTGCGGGGCAGCCTTGCCTGCCATATCGCCGGGTGTCTTGAGGTCGGCTTCGGCCTTCGTGAAAACCGCGTCGTCGGTCTTGGCCTTCGCCAAAGCCGCCTGCGCCTTGGCAATCAGGTCCTTGGCCTGGGCTGGATTGGCCTCGAAGATCGCGAGGCGGGTGAGTTGAAGATCCCTGAAGCCCTGGGCTCCGTCCTGCGAGAGTTTGCCGACATCTTTGCTGATCGCGGTCTGGCTCACCGGCGCTGTCCCGACATGCGACGGGGTCGTCTGTTCGGCCGCGTAGGCGCTTCCACCAAGGATTGTGGTGAGTATGAGGGCGGCAGCCATAGATTTCCGATGGATCATCATCTGATCTCCCTCCAATATCGGATGCAAGGCGTTCATCTGCACTCGCCTTGTTCATTCCGTATTCAGATAATAGACATTTGATGATCTGGTCGCATGTCCGCTCCATTAAAAATCGGCAATGCCGTGATGCCGGTTGCTGGCAAGCGCGGTGCCGTCGTGACGACCGATCCGACGCCTCAGGGCCTGCCCTGCGACGGCCGCGGACGACGTCCTGCAGCCTCGCGCGAACCGATCACCCTTTGTTGAAAAGTCGACGCAAGCCGGTGTAAACGCTGCTGAGTAATCCAAGTAGCCGGAGCGCGCGCGCCGATTGCGCGTGTCCCGGATCGTGTCACGGATCCGCTATTGGAGACGGACGGTGTCACACTCCCTGGTGGACCGGGACGTGCTCGACGAACTCACCGCCGTGATCGGCAAGGAGAAGCTCGTCCGTATCTTGGACCGGTTCGTCATCGGCCTCGCCACGGCCTTCGAAGGGCCGGATCGCCCCAATGACGATTACGGCCGTGAGGCCCACACGATGGTCTCGATGGCCGGCATGCTCGGCTGTGCCGAACTGTCCAGGGCCTGTCGCGACCTGGAAGCGTCCGCCATGGCCGGTGACGAACTGACGGGCTCCCTCGTTCACCTCAGAAGCCTGCGCGACAGGACGGTCGCTGCCCTGCGGGATCTGCAGGCGCAGAAACGGCTCAGCGCGTAGCACCGACCTGCCGATCCCGATCAGGCGACCGTCACGGCGTCCAGGGGCGCCTCGAAGATCAGCACCGCGCCCTCGCGCGGGTAAGTCAGGTGCGCGGTCCCGCCGAAGCTGTGGGCGAGGCTGCGGGCGATAAGGCGGGTGCCGAATCCCGTGCGGGTCGGAGGCGACACGGGCGGGCCGCCGCTTTCCTCCCAGCGGAACCGGAGCTTCGGCACACCCTCCGCGTCCGCCACGTTCCAGGTGATGCAGACCCAGCCGGCGGCCACCGAGAGTGCGCCGTACTTGGCCGCGTTGGTGCCGAGTTCGTGCAGCATGAGCGCCAGGGTCATGCCGTGCCGCGGACCCAGCGTCAGGTCGGGGCCGGCGATGCGGAAGCGGCCGGCGACGCCGTCGCCGTGGAGAGACACGGCCCCCTCCACCAGACCCGTCAGGGAAGCTCGGGCGAAGGAGCCCTGCAGGAGCACGTCGTGGGCCTTGGCGAGGGCCAGCAGCCGCGCCGCCAGTGCCTCGCCGGCCGCTTCCAGCGACGGCGCATTGCGCATGGTCTGCGCCGCGACGGCCTGGACCATGGCCATCGTGTTTTTCATCCGATGGGCGAGTTCCTGCATGAGCAGCGTCTGGCGCGCCTCGGTCAGCTTCAGCTCGGTGATGTCGCGCGACACGGCCAGAATCCGCTCGGGCCGGTCCGGCGCCGCTCCGATCGGCGTGACGGCCACGTCCCACCACCGGATCACGCCGCCGGTCTCCGTCTGGGCCTGGAAACGGCTCGGCCGTCCGGCCCGCGCCCGGTCGAGGGCTGCCGCCGCGGCCTCCCGGTCCTCGGCGCGCGTCCAGGCCTCGATCCAGGGCCGGCCGATCGCCTCGGCCGCGTCCTCGGCAGCGGACAGGGCCGGACCGTCCTCGCTGGCGGTGATCAGGTACCCCTCGCGGTCGAGCAGTTCCAGGTAATCGTTGAGGACCTGCGGCGGCCCGGACGGGCGTCCGCCACCGGCGCCGCGCGATCGCGCCTCGGCGACGTGGCCGGCATCGCATCCATGCGGCGGTTCGCGGGGCGCCTCGACGCGGTCGGCGGCCAGGCGTCCAGCCTCCACACGGCTGGCGGCTTCGATGAGGCGGCCGAGCCGTTGGCTGCGCTGCCGCTCCCGGTCAGCCTGCGAAGTCGCCTGCGTGAGCAAGCCGCGCAGGCGGCGATTCTCCGCTTCGAGCATATCGACGCGGCGCTCCGCCCCGTCGGTCCGCGGCCATACGATGCCCGCTCCCATCGCCCGCCCCCCTCGTCGTCCCGGCGAGGCGCCTGTGCGTGCGCCGCCGGAGGTCCACCGATCGCGAGGCGCGGCGATGCAACATCGGAGGCGGGAAGCACCGGCGGTTCGAGCCGCTTCTTGTGCCGGAATCCCGCCCGCTGCCGAGCGAATCGTTGGATGTGTCAGGCTAGCATGACGGGCCGGATAATCAATCGCGCCGGGTATTTTGATTCGGCTGATGACTGATTTTTTCGCCTTGTGCGGGTGCGAAGACAGCTACTTGTTTCGCATCAGCAGCACCAGCCAGCCGATCCCGAGGATGAAGATAATCAATCCAATTGAGACGAAGACCGGCGTGCCGAGATCGATGAGGCGGGGCGCGAGCTGAGTCGCGAAGGCCGCCACCACCAGGGCTACGGCGACACGGGCGGCGGCGCGCTCGATGCCGCGGGTGACCTTGTCGAGGCCCTTCACCTCGATCTCGACGGTGACGCGGCCCTGCTTCAACCGCACCAGCATCAGGTGGATCAGGGTCGGCAGCTCGGACGCCGCGCCGTAGAGGCCGACGCCCAGCGCCTCGGCCTTCTGCTTGAGGGCCGAGAGCGAGAACTGCGTCTGCATGCTCGCCCGCACCGTGGGGCCGGCCGCCGCGAACAGGTCGAAGTTCGGGTCGAGGTGGCGCATCACGCCGTCGGCGGTCACCAGCCCCTTGAACAGGATGGCGAGATCGGTGGGCATGGCGAGGTCGTTCTCGCGGGCCATGTTCATGAAGTCGGTGAGCACGAGCCCGAGGTTCAGCGGGATCGAGGAGTGGCTCTCCACGAAGGACTGGGCCGAAACCTGGAGGCGGGTGAGATCCGGATTGCTGGTGCCGGTCCAGTCGAGGAGCACGGCCATGAGGCCGTCCGCGTCCTGCTTGAGCATGGCACCGATCAGCACGAGGAGCTGCGAGCGCCGCCGCTGCGACAACCGCCCGATGATGCCGAAATCGATGAAGCCGATCTTGTTGCCCGGCATCGCCAGCATGTTGCCGGGATGCGGATCGGCGTGGAACACGCCCTCGATCAGGGCCATCTGAAGGAAGGCGTCGGTGCCCTTCTGGGCAAGCAGCTTCTTGTCGACGCCGGCGGCGCGCAGGGCCGCCTCGTCGTTGGGCGGGATGCCGTGGATGAAGTCCTGCACCAGCACCCGCTCGGAGCAGTATTCCCAGTGGATCTTCGGAAAGACGATGTCGTCGCGGTCCTCGAAGATCTGAGCGAGCAGCTCGCAGTTGCGCGCCTCGTTCAGCAGGTCGAGTTCGCCGTTCAGGCCCTCCGCGAGGTGGCGCATCTGCTCCCGCGGCTGATAGCGGGCCATGTCGGGCCACTCGTTCTCGACGATGCGGGCGCCGTGCGCCATCAGGCGCAAGTCCGCCTCGATGATCTTGCGCAGGTTCGGCCGCAGGACCTTGACGATCACGTCCTCGCCGGAATGCAGGCGCGCCCGGTAGACCTGGGCGATCGACGCCGAGGCGATCGGGTTCGTGTCGAACTCGGCGAAGATTTCCTGGGGCGGGGCGCCGAGATCGAGTTCGAGCTGCGGCCCGATCTGTGCCCACGATACCGGCACGACCTGGCTGTGGAGCTTCTGCAGCTCCTCGGTCCAGGCCGGCGACAGCAGGTCCGGCCGGCTCGCCAGGACCTGCCCGAACTTGATGAAGGTCGGGCCCAAGGCCTCGATCGCCCGGCGCAGCCGCTCGGGCTCGGACAGGCGGGTCACGTCGACCCGAGGCTGGCGCCGCGGCAGCAGTGGCAGGTAGCGCAGGCCGAGCCGGTCCACGACGCGGGTGACGCCGAAGCCGATCAGGATCGTCGCGATCTCCGACAGCCTCTGACGGTCGCGGGCGGCAACGAAGGCTGTCTTCAGCATGGAGGGCGCGATCCGTTCGGACGGGAATAGTCGCCCGGACAGCACGAGCATAAGGACTTTTTTGCGGTCGCGAAGCCCCGGTCAACCGTGTGGGGGCGCCGTCGGCGTCGCGGGCGGCCCGCGGAAGTCGGGTGTCGCCGCGCCCTGGATCGCTTCACGGCGCTCGCGCCGCCGCCGCCGGATCTCGCCCTCTCAGCGCGCCCGACGTGTCAGAAGGCCGGCTCCAGCCCGCTCGCGCGATATGCCGCTGCGGCTTCCGGCGTCGTCAGCCCGGCGAGGAACCGGGCGGCCCCATCGCGGTCGGTCGCGCCGCGCAGGATCGCGGCCGAGAAGGTCGTCACCTCCTGCACCGGATCCGGGAAAGCCCCGACCACCTCGATCCCCGGCACCACCATCAGCTCGCTGATCTGCTGGACCGCGAGGTCAGCTTCGCCGGAGACGAGCTTCTCGGCGGTGAAGCCCTGCGGGATGATGGTCGCCCGGGCGTTGACCACCTCGGCGAGCCCCAGCCGCGGCAGCAGGCCGGCGAAATAGATGCCGCTGGCGCCCGCGCGGGAATAGGCCACCGAGCGCGCCTCCGTGAGGGTGCGCTTCAGCGCCTCGACAGAAGAAATGTCCGGATGGGGCGCCCCGGCCTTCACGGCGATCCCGTAGCGGGAGCGGACGGCGTCGATCCGGGTCTCCGGTTCGACCCGGCTTTCGGCGACCAGCCGGTCCATGGCGTCCGAGAGGACGAGGACGGCGTCGGCGGCCTCGCCCCCGGCGAGCGCCTTCATGATCACGGTGGTGGGCGCCCAGTGAATCGCCGCCCGGTCACCTGCGGCCTCGAAGGCCGGGATGACATGCGCGTCGAAGGCCCCGCGCACCACCAGGGCGCATTTCAACCGCGTCGCGTTCTGCCTGTCTGCCATGGTGTGTCCGATCATCCTGCTTGAGGGCGTGGTCGCCCGGCGATCCGGTGAGCGTGGTGTCCCCGCCTGCAGCCTTCATCGTTGAGAGCGAGGCGGGCGTGCGCCGCCACGGGTACCGGGGCCACGCGCACCGCGATTGCCCCGCTCCGCCGGCCAGGACGGCGCCGCGGTCGCAGGCGCTCCCTCAGGTCGCCGACCGCATCCAGCCGAGCCCCGCCTCGGTGCCCGAAGCGGGGTGATACTCGCAGCCGACGAAACCGGCATAGCCGACCGCCTCCAGCGCTTGGAAGATCGGATCGAAGGCGATCGTGCCGGTCCCGGGCTCGTGCCGCCCCGGATCGTCGGCGATCTGCACATGAGCGATGAGGGCCGCGTGCGCCCGGATCAGCGCCGCCGGGTCGTGCCCCAGGCAGACGCAGTGATAGGCGTCGAACAGGAGCTTGACGTTGTCGCGACCGATCGCGCGGATCGCCTCCACCGCCACCAGCGGGTCGTCGATCACGTAGTTGGCGATCGAGCCCGGTCCGATCGGCTCGACGATCACCGTCATCCCCCGTGCTCGCGCGGCGTCGGCCGCGAAGGCGAGGTTCTCGAGATAGGTCTCCCAGAGGCGCGCCCGTTCGACGCCGGCTGGCCGGACTCCCGCCATCGGGTGGACCATCCGGCAGCCGAGCTGCGCCACGTAGTCGAGGGTCGGCTCGATGGTCGAGCGGTAATGATCGACCTTGTCGGGGAGCGCCGCGAAACCTTTCTCGCCCTTGCTCGCGTCACCGGCGGGAAAACCGGTCTGGATCAGGGGCACGCCCGCCCCCTCGAGCCAGGCCGCCACCTCCCGGGCCGGAGTCGCGAACAGGTTCGGATGTTCGACCGCGCGGAAGCCCGCCCGCGCGGCGGCCGCGAAGCGCTCCGCGAGCGGCAACTCCGTGAACAGGAAGCCGCAATGGCCGCTGAGGCGGTCCTTTAAGGCACCGAGCTTCATGGTTCAGGCGCTCCTGCCGGTCTCGATCATCGCGCGCATCCGGTCCACCGCCGCGTGGGGGGCGGTCAGGACCGGAACGTTCACAACCCTGCGCACCGCCTCGGCGGCCCGGGACGTGGAGAAATGCGCCAGCATGATCGCGTCGCAATCGGCGAGGTCCGGAGCCCGCTCGGCGATCAGCCGGTTGTGGGTTTCGGTGTCGCCGGCGCGCAGGCGCACCATGGCGTCGTCCACCAGGATCGTCCGCAGGGTGGCCGAGCCCCCGGCCTGACCCACGAATTCCTCGAACTCGTCGGTCATCGTGCCGATGGACGGCCCGAAGGTCGCCAGCATGCCGATCCGCTCGCCCTGCGCGATCGCGGCCCGGAACATCGCCTCGTTGGGCTTGAGCACCGGGACCGGCAGGGTCTCGATCAGCCGGTCGATGGCCGGTCCGAAGGCCGAGCAGGTGATCAGGATGCCGTCGGCGCCCATGTCGTGGCCGTAGCGGCCGAACCGCACGAAGCGCTCGATCATGCCCTCCGAGATCGCGCCGGGCTCCTTCGCCCGGTCGAGCGACAGGCCGTCGTCGAGGAGGTTGACCGTCTCGGCCTCCGGCCAGCGCTCCGTGAACGCGGCCTGGATCGGCGCCATCGCGACCGGCGTCGCGTGCAGGAGAACGATGCGGGGGGCCATGCTGCGTCTCGGGTTCTGCGGGCACCGGCCTGGGCCGGAACGCGGGTCCTCAGCTTGTAAGCGATTTCAAACAGGGGGCAAGATAGCGCAACTTCGCCTCCGGCGATCTAGCGCGGGGGCGGCGCGGTGCTGGCGCGGAGGATCAACTCGGCGTCGATCTCGGTGAGGCGCACCATCGGCTTGCCCTGGATCCGGGCGATCAGGTGGTCGCCTGCGGCGTGGCCGATCTCGGCGGAATGGATGCGGATCGTCGTCAGCGGCGGGTCCAGGAAGGGCGCGAAGTCGGAATCGTTGTGGCCGATCACCGACAGATCGCGGGGGACAGACAGGCCGCGGGCTCGAGCCTCGATCATGGCGCCGAAGGCGATCTGGTCGGTGCCGCAGATGATCGCGGTCGGCGGCGGGCCGCCGGCCAGCATCTGGCGAAAGCCGTCGCGGCCGCCGCCGATCCCGTAGGAGATCTCGATGTCGTGCTCGGGCGCGAGCACCAGACCTCGGGCTGCGAGCGCCTGCGCGATGCCCGTCACCCGCGCGCCGCCGCGGTCGTTGTCCTTGCGCAGGCCGGAGATCACGCCGATCCGGCGGTGGCCGAGATCCATCAGGTAATTGGCCGCCCGGGCCGCCGAGGCGGCGTTGTCGAACCCGACGCAGGGGCGTTCCCGCGACAGGCTGAAGGTCTGCACCATCGGGATGCCGGTCCGGGCGATCCGGGCGTGCAGGTCCGGGTGATGGATGTCGCCGACCAGCATCAGCCCGTCGACGCCGCGCTCCAGCAGGAAGGTCGCTTCCCGCAGTTCGTCCTCGATGTTGTAGCCGGCATTGGCGGCGACCAGCGTGTAGCCCGCCTGCCGCAGCCGGTCCTGGAAGCTCGACAGGACCCGGACGAAGGCCTCGTTCTCGATGTTGGGCACCACCGCGCCCACCGCCATGAACCGGCGGGTCGAGAGCGCCCGGGCGGCGCCGTTCGCGACGAAGCCGAGGTCCTGGGCGGCGCGCATCACCGCCTCGCGCTTGTCCGCCCGGACACCGGCCGAACCGTTGAGCACCCGGGAGACCGTGGCCGTCGAGACCCCGGCGCGGCGGGCGACGTCGCGCGCTACGGGACTTCGCGGCGCGGCGTCGAGAATCTCACCCGGCAGGTCCAGCACGCAAAGTTCTCCTGACCGATCCGGATGCGCAGCGGGCGGGTCTCAGCGTGCGCCTCCACCCGGACGGCCGGCCGGATCCGGAAGTATATTGACACTCCTGGGGCGGCCTGGCTATCTGAAAGCGCTTTCAAAAAACGTGTCCGGGATGGTTGCCAACGCCCCGGACGATCCTCGGGGAGACGCGGATGGCGACGCTCGACCGGCCGGCCTCCGTCGCGGGAGCACCGGAGCGCGCGGCGCCGACGGTGGGCGGAGCCGACGCGAGTGCGGCCGGCATCGCGGCCCCGCAGGCGCTCGTTACCAGCCTGAAGCGCAGCGACGCGGTCACGCCCTATCGGTTCCGCGACCTGCTGGCGCTGGACGATTTCGAGCGCCACGCGCGCAAGCTCCTGCCGCCGATGATCTTCCAGTACGTGTCCGGCGGGGTGGAGACCGGTTCCGCCCTGGCGCAGAGCCGCGGCGCCTATGCCGACTACGCCCTCGTGCCGCGGCTGATGCGCGACACCTCGGCCCGGGACACCGCCACCACGCTGTTCGGCCAGACCTACGCGGCGCCCTTCGGAATCGGACCCCTTGGCGGGGCCGCCTTCATCGCCTACCGGGGCGACATCGTGCTCGCCGAGGCGGCGCGACGGATGAATCTGCCGATGTGCCTGAGCGCCTCCTCGCTGATCAAGCTGGAGGACGTGCACGCCCGGAACCCGCAGGCCTGGTTCCAGGGCTACCTGCCGGGCGACCAGAACCGGATCGACCGCCTGCTCGACCGGGTCGAGGCCGCCGGCTACCGGACCTTCGTGGTCACCGCCGACACGCCGACGCTGGGCAACCGCGAGCACAACATCCGCAGCGGCTTCTCCATGCCGATCAAGGTCACACCCAAGGTGGCATGGCAGAGCGCGACCCACCCGCGCTGGCTGCTGGGGACCGTCGCCCGGACCTTCCTCAAGCACGGCGCGCCGCATTTCGAGAACACGGAGGCCGAGCGCGGGCCGCCGATGATGTCCCAGGGCGCGGTACGCAACACCATCGCCCGCGACCAGCTCTCGTGGAAGAACCTGGAGGCGATCCGCAAGCGCTGGTCCGGCAACCTGCTGGTGAAGGGGCTGCTGTCTCCGGAGGATGTCGAGATCGCCCGGGAGTGCGGCGCCGACGGCGTGATCCTCTCGACCCATGGCGGCCGCCAGCTCGACTACGCCATCGCGCCGCTGGACGTTCTTCCGGAGATCGCCGCCCGGAAGGGCGGCCTGAAGATCATTGTCGACAGCGGCATCCGGCGGGGAACCGACGTGATGAAGGCGCTGGCGCTCGGCGCCGACTTCGTCCTGCTCGGCCGGCCGTTCATGTTTGCCGCCGCGCTCGGCGGCGTGGCGGGCGTCGAGCACGCGATGCGGATCCTCAAAGAGGAATTGAACCGCGACATGGCGCTGATCGGCGTCAACCGCCTGTCCGAACTCAACCCCGATTTCCTCCGTCGCGTCCCGCGGCGGGGCTGAACCGGACACGCCGCATGACCGACGCAGCCCTCCGCCCTCTCGGCCTCGCCTTTGTCGGTTGCTTCACAACGGAGCGGCGCAAGGCCCGCGGCCGGGGCATCGACGTCTACCGAACCCACGGGGGCCTGGAGGCCTGGACGCATCTCGGCGGGGTGGAGGGGCTGACGAACCCGTCCTTCCTGGTCGCCGACCCCCGGCGCGCCGTGGTCTACACGGTCCAGGGCGATGGCGAGGCGGCCAGCGCCTTCGCGGTGGCGGACGACGGTACCCTGCGCGCCCTCGGGAGCGCGGCGACCGGCGGCACCAACAGCGTCCATCAGGCCCTCGATCCGAGCGGGCGCTTCCTCATCGTCGCCAACTACGCCACCGGCTCTGTCGCACTGCTGCCGGTGCGCCCCGATGGCGGCCTGGAGCCCGCCTGCCACGTCTTGTCGCTGCCCGGCGAGCCCGGCCCGCACCGGACCGAGCAGGCCTGTGCCCACCCGCATCACGTGGTCATGGCACCGGACGGGCGCCACGTACTCGTGCCCGACAAGGGACTCGACCGGGTCTTCGTCCTGCGGCTGGACGGCGATCACCTCGCGGTGGCCTCGGAGACGGCGATGCGGCCGGGTGCCGGGCCGCGCCACATCGCGTTCCATCCGAACGCGCCCCTCGCCTTCCTGGTCAACGAACTGGACTCGAGCGTCGCCACCTGCCGTTGGGATGCGGAAACCGGCACGCTGACGCCCCTGCACCTCGCCCCGACCCTACCTCCGGACTTCTTCGGCGCCAGCACCGCCGCAGCCATCGCGGTCACGCGGGACGGCCGGTTCGTCTACACGTCGAACCGCGGCCAGGACGGGATCGCGCGCTTCCAGGTGGACGTCGCCGGGCGGCTCGATCCCCTCGGCTGGACGTCCTCCGGCGGTCGCGACCCGCGCTTCATGAGTGTGGCGCCGGACGGCGATCACCTGCTCGTCGCCAACGAGCAGGGAGATGGCCTGGTCGAATTCGCCATCGATCCCGCGCGCGGAGACCTCACCCGGACGGGATCACGTCCGAGCCTCAGCCCCTGCACCCTCGCGTTCCTGTGACGAAGGCCTGGAACCTGTCCGCTTTCACGGCGGGGCCGACCCGCCACCCTCCGTCCGACACTCGGGCTGCGATGGTCAGACTTCTCCGGTGGAGTCCGGCGCTGGCGATGGAGCGCGACGGTCCCGGGCAGACAGGCACACGATATGGCGCAGGTCCCGTCTTCCGCACGGGAGAGGGAGGCCGTCGCCGACGCACGCCGTGTGACTTCGATAGCCCGCACGGGAAGCAGTAGTCCCGCCGCCGGCAGCCATCTCTGAAATCGCGCCAGCATATCTCAAAACAACAAGAAAAATCAGAATACCATCGGAAGGAAACGCAATGTTCGTCAAGCGTTACAGGTTCATGATCGCCTTCCTGCTGTTTATAGCCGGGATCATCAACTACATGGACCGCGCCGCGCTCGGCGTCGCCGCCCCCTTCGTCAAGCAAGACCTCAATCTGTCACCCTCCGAACTCGGGGTGATCTTCAGCACGTTCTTCTTCGGCTACGCGATCTTCGCCTTCGTGGGCGGGCAGCTTGCCGACCGCTACGGGCCGCGCAGCGTCTACAGCTGGGCCGCCGCCGCGTGGTCGATCCTGTGCATGCTCACCGGCGCTGTGACCGGCTTCGCCCAGATGTTCATCGTCCGCGCCCTGTTCGGCTTCGCCGAGGGACCGATGAACTCGACCACGAACCGCACCATCACCACGTGGTTCCCCCGCGAGGAGACCGCCCGGACCATCGGCTTCACCTTCTCGGGCCAGACGGTGGGCAGCGCCGTCGCCGCGCCCGTGGTCGGATTGCTGGCGATCCAGTACGGCTGGCGGGTGGCGTTCGTGGCCATCGGCGCCGTCGGCCTCCTCTGGGTCGTCGCCTGGCGCATGCTCATGACCGACCGGCCGCAGGACAATCCCCGGGTCGACCCGGAGGAGATCGCCCTCGTAGAGCGCAGCCGGGCTGTCACGCACCTCGCGCCCTCGGACCATGCCCGCTCCCTGAAGGAATACCTGGTCCTTCCGAGCACCCTGTCGCTCGGCCTCGGCATGTTCGCGGTGAACTACACGCTCTACATTTTCCTCTCGTGGCTCCCGAGCTACCTCACCGACGCCCTGCACATGCCGGTGAAGGAGATGGCGCTGGTCGCCTCGATCCCCTGGGCCTGCGGCTTCGTCGGCTATGTCGGCGGGGGCGTGGTGGCCGATTTCGTCTACACGCGCATGGGCGACAAGCTGGCCGCCCGGAAGATCACCACGATCGTGCCCCTCGCCATCGCGGGCGTCGCCCTGATCGCGGTCAACGCCGCGACCAGCACCGCCATGGCGGTGTCGCTCATCGCGCTCGCTGTGCTGATGCTGACGAGTTCCGTGCAATCCTGCTGGGCGACGATCCACGAACTGGTGCCCGAGGCACGGGTCGGCGGGGTCAGCGGCTTCATCCACCTCCTGAGCAACATCTCGGGGATCATCGGGCCGACCGCCACGGGCTTGGCGGTGCAGTATCTCGGAGGCTACGCCAGCGCCTTCGTGATCGCCGCGCTGATCGCGGCGGCCGGCGTCGTCGCCATGGCGATCTTCGTCCGGCGGCCGCGTACCCCGGCGCAGGCCGGCCCCCTGGCCGCRGCCAAGGCCATCTGACCCAGGAGCAGCACCCATGAGCGCCGAGACCGTCCCGCAGAAACCCGTCCTCCTGACCGGCGCCTCCGGCGCCCTTGGGCGCATCCTGAGCCGGGCGCTCGCCGCGCAGGGCTGGACGCTCCGGCTCACCGACCGCGTGCCCTTCCCAGACCCGCTGCCCGAGGGCGCACGCTTCCAGGCCGCCGACCTGGAGGACGGGCCGGCGATCCTGCGGCTGGCGGAGGGCTGCGGCACGATCCTCCATTTCGGCGGGATCTCGGTGGAGCATCCGTTCGAGACGGTGATCGGCCCCAACATCCGCGGCCTCTACCACGCCTACGAGGCGGCCCGCCGCGAAGGGGCGCGGATGGTCTTCGCCTCCTCGAACCACGCCATCGGGTTCCACGAACGGTCCGAGGTGCTGGACGACGACTGCGCCCTGGCGCCGGACGGCTATTACGGCCTGTCCAAGGCCTACGGCGAGCTGATGGGCGGACTCTACCGCGACAAGCACGGGGTCGAGAGCGTCTTCCTGCGCATCGGCTCCTGCTTCCCGGAGCCCACCGACGCGCGGATGCTGGCCACGTGGCTGTCCTACGCCGACCTGACCCGGCTGATCACCCGCGCCACCCTGGCGCCGACCCTTGGGCCGAAGGGCTCGGTGGTGATCTGGGGCGCCTCGAACAACAGCCGCATGACGTGGTGGCGGCAGGACGGGCGGGCCGTGATCGGCTGGGCACCGCAGGACAGCGCCGATGCCTACGCACCGGCCCTGGAGGGTAAGACAAGCGGCAACCCGGTGGTGGAGCGCCATCAAGGCGGCGGGTTCACCGCGATCGACTATTCGCGCCGCGAACCGCCCGCGCGGTGAAACGCGCAGGGTCATTCGACCCGACTGGTCCCGCCCGCGACCTCATCCCGGAGCGCGGACGCGCGGCGGCCGCCGCGACCGAGGTCTCCTGGGATCGCAGCGGTATCTGAATGCCTCCGGGACTGCTGAGCAGCACCTCAGGATGAGGCGATCCGGGCCGATCGCTGGAGGCGTGTGGACGGCAGCGTCGCGAAGCTCAACCGAACAGCTGCGCCCGGCGCTCCAGCACGGCGGGCCAGACTTCCGGATTGACGAGGCGCGGCGGCCGCTCGCCCTTGAGCAGTCCGATCACCTGCTCGGCCCCCCAGGACGCGACGTTCCGGCGCGCCTCGTGGGTGACGCCGGCGGTGTGGTAGGTCGCCACCACGGTGTCGAGCTTCAGCAGGGCGGAGTCGAGGGGCGGCGGTTCCGGCGACCAGACGTCGAGGCCCGCTCCCGCGAGATGCCCCGATGCCAGCGCCTCGGCGAGTGCCGCCTCGTCGTGGACGCCGCCCCGGGCGGTGGTGATGAACAGCGCGCCCCGCTTCATCGCCGCGAAGGCCTGCGCGTCGAAGCTGCCGCGCGTCGTGTCGTCGAGGGGGCAGTGCAGGGAGACGATGTCGGACCCGGCGAGGAGCTGCGCCCGGCCCACCGGCTCCGCGCCGCGCGCCCGGATCTCGTCGGCCGAGAGCAGGGGATCGTAGGCCAGGACCCGCATGTCGAAGCCCCGTGCGAGCTTGGCGACCGCCCGGCCGGTATGGCCGATCCCCACGAGGCCGAGGGTCGAGCCGCCGATCTCGTGGCCCATCAGCGACTCCCGCGGGAAGCCGCGGGCGGTCCGGAGCAGCCGGTCCGAGACGCAGATCTTGCGCGAGACGGCGAGCATCAGGCCGATCGCGAGTTCCGCCACCGAGCGGGCATTGCCGCCCACCTGGTTGACGACCGCGACGCCCGCCCGCGTGCAGGCGGCGGCGTCGATCGTGTCGAAGCCCGCGCCGCCCGACGAGACGGCCAGCAGGTTCGGGCAGGACGCGAGCAGGTCGTCCGTGACATGCCAGCGACGCGGCAGCTCGTCCCGCGCCGGGGAGACGTGGAAGACGTGAGCCTGCTCGAGCATCGCCTGGAGCGTGCCCTCGGGCCCCTGCAGGTCGCCGACCTGCAGGCCGATGTCGGGCTCGGCCCTCAAGCGCGCGTCGAAGATCGGGTTGATCCAGACGTTGAACCGGCAGACGCGCTTGAGGGCCGCCACGGCCTCAGCCTTTCACCACCGCGTCGATCGCGTCGATGACGTGGTCGATGTTGTGGGTATTGACCGCGGCCACGCAGATGCGGCCGGTCTCCAGGGCGTAGACCTCGTGCTCCTCGCGCAGGCGGGTGGCCTCCGCGGGGCTGAGGCCCGTGTAGGAGAACATGCCCTTCTGCACCTTGATCGCGTCGAAGCCCCGCTCCGGGTGGCGCTGCTGCAGGCTGTCGGCCATCCGCTCGCGCATGGCGCGGATCCGGTCGCGCATCTCGCCGAGTTCCCGCTCCCAGTCGGCGCGCAGCTCCGGATCGGTCAGCACGATCTCGACGATGGCGGCGCCATGGGTATGGGGGTTCGAGTAGCTCGCGCGGACGAGACGCTTCGCGAAGGCCTCCACCTTGGCCTTCGCGGCGGGGTTCTCGGCCACGATGGTGAGCGCGCCGACGCGCTCGCCATAGAGGGAGAACGACTTCGAGAACGACGAGGCGACCAGGAATTCCTGGCCGGATTCGGCGAACAGGCGCACCGGCTCGGCATCGGCGTCGAGGCCGTTGCCGAAGCCCTGATAGGCGATGTCGAGGAACGGGATCAGGCCGCGCTCGGCCATCAGGGGCACGAGGTCGCGCCACTCGTCGAGGGTGAGATCCGCGCCGGTCGGGTTGTGGCAGCAGGCGTGCAGCACCACGATCGAGCCCTTCGGCAGATCCTGGAGATAGGCCTTCATGGCCGAATAGTCGGCGCTGCCGGTCTCGGCCGAGAAATAGGGATAGTCGACGACCGTGAAGCCGGCTTGGCTGAACAGCGCCTTGTGGTTCTCCCAGCTCGGATTGCTCACCGCGACCTTGGCGTTCGGATAGAGCTTGGCGAGCACGTCCGCGCCGGTCTTCAGGGCGCCGGTGCCGCCGATGCTCTGGAGCGTCGCGACCCGGTTCTGCGACAGGATCGGGGCGCCCTTCCCGAACAGCAGTTCCTGGACCGCGTCGCGGAACGGCTTCGTGCCCTCGATCGGCCGGTAGGTCTTGGGCAGGCCCTTCTCGATCCAGCGCTTCTCGGCGGTCTGCACGGCGCGCAGGCGCGGCACCTTGCCGTCGGCATCCGTGTACACGCCGACCACGAGGTTGAGCTTCTTCGGGCTCGGATCGGCGTTGAAGGCCTCGAACAGGCGCATGATCGGATCGAGCGGCGCGTCCTGGATGCCGGCGAACAGCGAGGTCATGATCGTCAATCGTCCCAGAGGGTCTTCGGCGGCGACGCGCGTGGGCGCCCCGTCATGCCCGGCAACGGGCCGGGCCGGAGCCCCTTATTCCGCACATCGCGCCGGCCCGCCAGCGCTTCGGCGCGCATCAGCATCGCAATCCGCTCAACGATCCTTCCTCGCCTCCTGCGCCGCTCTTCCGAAGGGCGGCCCATCGGCCATAGAGTGCCGCCATGATGCGTCGCCTCGCCCCGATCCTCGCCGGCCTCCTGGCCGCCACCCCGGCCGCCGCGCAGGCGCCGGTCCGGATCGGCCTGTCGGCTCCGCTGACGGGGCCGGACGCGGCCTTCGGCCAGGGGCTCCGCCAGGGCGCCGAGCAGGCGGTGGCCGATCTGAACCGGGCCGCCGGAGGGCGCCCGCGCTGGGTGCTGATCCCCGCCGACGATGGCGGCGAGGGACGGCAGGCCGTTGCCGTCGCGCGCAAATTCACCGCCGACGGGGTGCGCCTCGTGGTCGGGCCTCTCGAATCCGGCGCGGTCGCCGCCGCGGCCCCGGCCTACGAGGAGGCCGGGGCCGTGATGGTGGCGCCCGGCGCGACCTACACGCCGCTCACCGGCCGCGGCCTGTGGAACCTGTTCCGGCTGGGCGCGAGCGACGCGCAGCAGGGGCGGGCGGCCGGAGCCTATCTCGCGCGGACCTTCGCCGGGCGCCGCGTCGGCATCGTCAACGACCGCTCGACCTTCGGCCGCGGTCTCGCCGACGCGGTGGCGACGCGGCTGAAGGAGGCGGGCACGCCGGAGGTGCTGTTCGACAGCTTCGCCCGGGGCAGCCGCGATCCCGCGGACGTCGTCGCCCGGCTGAAGGCGGCGCGGATCGAGGTTGTGTATTTCGGCGGCCTCGCGCTCGAGGCGGCCGCGCTCCTCCGCGCGATGCGGGACGCCGGGCTCGGCGGGACGCTGGTGGCGAGCGACGGCATCCTGGATCCGGGCTTCGCCGCCGCGGCGGTCGGGGACGGGGAGGGGACCGTGATGACGCTGGTCCCCGACCCGCCGCGCCTGCCCGAACCGCGCGCTGGCCGGTCGACGCCGCGCGGCCCGGAGGCGGAGAGCGTTGCAGCGGGAGCCTACGCGGCCGTCGAGCTGCTGGCGCAGGCCGTCGAGCACGCCCGCGCGGCCGACCCGAAGACCGGCCGGATCGCCGACGGCCGACGGGTGGCCGAGGCCCTACGGGCCGGCAAGATCCGGACGCTTCTCGGCCCGGTCGGCTTCGATGCCCGGGGCGACCGGTCCGGAACGCCGATCGCCCTGCGGATCTGGCGCCGGACACCGGATGGGCGCCTCGACTATGCCGGCAATGATGCGGAGCCTTGACCGGCGGCGATTCATGTCGATGACGGAACTGGTTCAGCCGCCGTGACTTGCCGCCGGTTCCCCGGGCGACTACATGCGGGCTGTGCTGCTGAGCTGGCGCGGGCGATCCGTCGGATCGGATCCGCGCCCTGCGGCGTTTCCCGAGCTCGATGACAGCCGAACACGCATTGCCGGAACGCCTGCTGCCGGACGGTCCGACTGGAGAAGGTGCATGGCGAAAGAAGAATTGATGCAGTTCGACGGTCTCGTGATCGAGATCCTGCCGGATGCGCGCTACCGCGTGCAGCTCGACCAGGGCCACGAGATCGTGGCCTACACGGCCGGCAAGATGAAGAAGAACCGCATCAAGACGCTGGCGGGTGACCGGGTGACGGTCGAGATGTCGCCCTACGACCTGGAGAAGGGGCGTCTGGTGTTCCGCCACAAGGACGAGCGCTCCTCCGGACCGCGTCCGCCCGTGCGGGGCGGCCAGTTCCGCCGCCGTTGAGGACCGGGCACGCGGCCCGGGCTCCCGCGGCCGCGTCAGCCTATCTGCTGCTCACCCTCACGGCCTTGCTCTGGGCCGGAAACGCCGTAACCAGTCGCTGGGCGCCGGGCCACGTCTCGCCCCAGGTGATCACGACCCTGCGCTGGGCCGTCGCCTGCGGGGTTCTCATCCCGTTTGCCGGCCGCCGCCTCGTTGCCGCCTGGCCGCAGCTGCGGCCGCACCGGCTGCGCATCCTGCTGATGGGCGGCCTCGGCTACACGGCCTTCAACTGCCTGTTCTATGCGGCCGGCGTCCATACGGGTGCGATCAACCTCGCCCTGTTCCAGGGCGCGATCCCCGTGCTGGTGATCGTTCTGAACCGCCTCGCCTATCGGGTGCCGGTCACGCCGGGCCAGATGCTGGGCGTGGCTCTGACGCTGGTCGGCGCGGGCCTGGCCGCCACGCACGGCGATCTGTCGGTCCTGACGAACCTCGCCTTCAACCGCGGCGACGTCCTCGTCTTCGGGGCCTGCCTGCTCTACGCCGGCTACACCATCTTCCTGCCGACACGCCCCAAGGTGCCGGCGCTGACGTTCTTCTCCGCCATGGCTCTGGCGGCCCTCGTCACCTCCCTGCCGCCGCTGGCCGTCGAATGGGCGACGGGCCACGCGGTCTGGCCCAACCGCGAGGGGTGGGTGATGGTGGCGTTCGTCGGCCTCGGCCCGTCGCTGCTGGCGCAGCTCTTCTTCATGCGTGGCGTCGAGCTGATCGGCCCGAACCGCGCCGGCCTGTTCGTCAACCTCGTGCCGATCTTCGGCGCGATCCTCGCCGTCCTGTTGGTCGGCGAGCCGTTCGGGGCGACGGAAGCGGTCGCCCTGGCTCTGGTGCTCGGCGGGATCGCCTGCGCCGAGCGCCTGAAACCGGCCCTCGCCGCCGAGGCGACCCCGGAGGCCGCCTACTCGCAGACGCGGACGCGGCGGACGTAGACGTCGCCGTAGGGATCGACGGTCCGGCGGCGCTCGAAATGGCAGACCGGGCCGTAATCCTCCTCGACGTAGACCGGCGGCGGGGCGCGGTAGACCGGACGGCCCGGGTAGTAGCCGTTGTTAGACGACGCGATGGCGCCGCCGACCGCGAGGCCGCCGAGAACGCCGAGCGCGGCCGCGCCGCCGGCGCCGATCCCGTCGCGCGCCTGCGC
>NZ_JBFUGA010000041.1:0-47099 GCF_056403155.1 Methylobacterium sp. P3_A11 | reverse complement strand
TGGACCAATGGCCAGGTCGAGCGCATGAACCGGACCCTCAAGGACGCGACCGTCAAGCGCTACCACTACGACAGCCACGACCAACTGCGGGAACACCTCGCCGCTTTCCTGGATGCCTACAACTTCGCCCGGCGGCTCAAGACCCTACGCGGCCTCACGCCATACGAAGCGACCTGCCGAGCCTGGGCAGACGACCCAGGCCGGTTCAGATACGACCCAACCCATCTCACCTCGGGACTGAACACCTAGAAGCTTGTTCGGTCCTGATACTGGCCCAACGCCTCAGGTCCGAACGATACGACCTCAGCGCTTAACGGCCTTTGGCTCGTTTCGGCGAACAGCTGAGGACGAGACCGGTCCAACAGCTGCTTCCATCCGTCGTTGCCTTTAATAATTAACCGGTCTATTTCTAAATCATGAAGTCCGAATCGGTATCAGCAGTCACGGCACGGAAGAGGGGGCGCCCGCCGCGGCTGGAGCCGGCCTACGGAATGTCGCGAGAGGCCTTGATCCGAGCCGGCGTCGCACTGCTGTCGGAGAAGGGGTACTCAGCCACCGGCCTCGAAGAGGTCCTACGCAGCGCCGGTGTGCCGAAGGGTTCGTTCTACCACTACTTCGCGAGCAAAGATGTCTTCGGTGCCGAGCTCGTCGACGCGTACGCGAACTATTTCGCGCGCAAGCTCGACCGCTGGTTGCTCGACGAAAGGACGGCCCCACTTCAGCGCCTGAGGAACTTCGTCGCCGACGCGCGTGTCGGTATGGCGCGCTACGAGTTCCGCCGCGGCTGCGTCGTCGGCAATCTCGGGCAAGAGATGAGCGCCCTACCGGAGTCTTTCCGGGACCGCCTGCATGGGGTTCTGCTGGACTGGCAGACGCGGACTGAGCGCTGTCTCAGAGATGCCCAGGCCGCCGGTGAGATCGCCGCGGACGCCGATTGCACGGCACTGGCAGCCTTCTTCTGGATCGGCTGGGAGGGCGCGGTCCTCCGCGCAAAACTTGAGCGCAACCCTGAGCCCCTCGACCTCTTCGCCAACCTGTTCCTGACCTGTCTGGCGCGCTGAGCGCCACCCGCGGAGTGCACCGGATGTTCAAGGCGATTGTGATCGAAAAGGATGAGGCGGGCTACCGCGCCGGCTTGCGCGAGATCGACGAGGCGCACCTGCCCGATAGCGACGTCACCGTCGATGTTGCCTACTCGACGCTGAACTACAAGGACGGACTCGCGATCACCGGCAAGGGCCAGGTGGTGCGCAAGTTCCCGCTGGCGCCGGGCATCGACCTCGCTGGCACCGTCCGCGAGTCTCGACATCCCGATTACAAGACGGGTGATCAAGTCATCCTCAACGGCTGGGGTGTCGGCGAGGCCCACTGGGGCGGGCTGGCACAGGTCGCGCGCCTAAAGGGCGACTGGCTGGTCCCGCTGCCCGAGGCGTTCACTCCGCGCCAAGCGATGTCCATCGGCACCGCCGGCTACACTGCGATGCTGTGCGTGATCGCGCTCGAACGCCACGGCGTAAGCCCGGACAAGGGCGAGGTCGTCGTCACCGGCGCGGCCGGCGGCGTCGGCAGCACCGCGGTCGCCCTCCTGTCGCGGCTCGGCTACACCGTCGTGGCGGTAAGCGGACGCTCGGAGGAGGCCAGCTACCTGCGCGGACTCGGCGCAGCTGAGGTGGTCGACCGGGCGGCGTTCTCGCAGCCGGGCAAGCCGCTCGCCCGGGAGCGCTGGGCGGGGGCTGTCGACGTGGTCGGCAGCCACACCCTCGCGAACGTCTGTGCTGCCACGAAGTACCGTGGCGTCGTCACGGCCTGCGGTCTCGCTCAGGGCATGGATCTGCCGGCGAGTGTGGCCCCGTTCATCCTGCGTGGTGTCAGCCTGATCGGCATCGACAGCGTGATGTGCCCGCGGCCTGAGCGGCTTGAAGCCTGGGGCCGGCTTGCCCGTGACCTGGACCCGGTCAAGCTCGACGCAATTACGAACGAAATCGGCCTGTCGGATGTCGTAGCCACGGCAGAGCGCCTGATGGCCGGCCAGGTGCGCGGCCGTGTGGTCGTCGACGTCAACCGCTAAAGGTCTCGATCCGACCCGGCAGTTCGACTGCTGGCGCATGTAACAAGAGCACGAGGAAAATCTGAATACAATGACTTGACGACAAGCGCGGCGCCGCCGCCGGACTGACAAAAACAATCGCAGTCCGCTCATAACAATGGAGGAACGACCATGAAGGGTGTATTCGCGCTGGCGATGCTGTTCAGCGGCACGGCTGCTGCGCACGCCGATCCTCTGCCGACCTTTCGCATCGGCGTGCTGAACGACCAGTCCGGCCTCTACGCCGACATCGCCGGCCCCGGATCGGTCGATGCCGCACGCATGGCGGTTGAAGACTTCAAGCCGGAGAACAAGGGCTTCCGTGTCGAGGTTCTATCGGCCGACCACCAGAACAAGCCCGATATCGGTGCGGCTATCGTGCGGCGCTGGTTTGACGTAGACCATGTCGACGCCATTGTCGACGTGCCGACATCGTCGGTTGCGCTTGCCGTCTCGAACATCGCGAGCGAGAGGAATAAGGCCTTTCTCATCGCCAGCGCTGGCAGCTCGGACCTGACCGGCAAGAACTGCACCCGCACGAACGTCCACTGGACCTACGACACCTGGGCGCTCGGCAACAGCACGGCCCGCGCGGTGATCAAGCAAGGCGGAAGATCTTGGTATTTTCTCACGACGGACTATGCGTTCGGCCACGCCCTTGAGCGCGATGCCACCGAGGCCGTGACGAAGGCCGGCGGCAAGTCCCTCGGCCACGTCCTCGCGCCCTTCCAGAGCACCGACTACTCCTCCTACCTTGTCCAAGCCCAGGGCAGCGGCGCGCAGGTCGTCGCGCTCGCCAATTCTGGCGGCGACACGATCAACGCCATCAAGCAGGCCTCGGAGTTCGGCCTCACCGAGGGCGGGCAGAAGCTCGTCGCACTCCTGGCCTTCATCTCCGACATCCATTCGATCGGCCTGAAGGTCGCTCAAGGTCTGACCCTGACCGAGGCGTTCTACTGGGACCTCAACGACGGCACCCGCGCCTGGGCAAAGCGGTTCGCAGCTCGCAATGGTGGCCGCTACCCGACCATGAACCAAGCCGGCACCTACGCCTCGACGCTCCACTGGATGAAGGCCATCGCCGCCATCGACAAGGACAAGGCGCATCACGGCACCGAGGTCGTCACGCAGATGAAGGCGATGCCGACCGAGGACGCGTTATTCGGGCACGGCTCGATCCGCGCCGACGGGCGCACCATCCACGACCTCTACCTGTTCCAAGTGAAGAGCCCGGCGGAGTCGAGGGGCGCGTACGATTACTATAAGCTTCTCGACACCATCCCCGGCGAGCAGGCCTTCCGGCCCATGGCCGACGGGGGCTGCCCCCTCGTGGCCAACACAGCCGCGAAGTGAGGTGGCCTGGCCATGGCGCTCCCTGACGCGGTCGAGGGCGCTGACGTCGCCGCCAAGCGGACGGCGATGGCGCTGCTGCTTCTCAGTGAGGTTGCGGCAATGGCGACGTGGTTCGCCACCACCGCCTCGATCGGCGCGATCCGCACGCACTGGACGTTGAGCCCCTTCCAGGAGGCTCTGCTCACCAACAGCGTCCAGGCCGGGTTCGTCGCCGGTACCCTAGTCAGCGCGCTGTTGGGGCTAGCGGACCGGTTCGACCTGCGCCGGCTGTTCTGCGGGTGCGCCGTGGTAGCGGGCCTCGCCAACTTGGCGATGCTGGCCTTCGAGCCTACTTCGCCGGTGGTGCCGCTGCTACGCTTCGTGACCGGGGCCTGCATGGCCGGCGTCTACCCGGTCGGCATGAAGATCGCCGCGACCTGGGCGGTGGGCGACCTGGGGCTGCTGATCGGCCTGCTGGTGGCCGCGCTCACCCTCGGCTCGGCGCTCCCGCATCTCGTGGCGGCATTCGGCCAGCTCGACTGGCACCTGCCGGTGCTCGGCGCGGCGCTGGGGGCGCTCCTGTCTGCTGCCCTGATCCGCTTCGTGCGCCTCGGGCCGCTGCGGTCGGAGGCGCCACCCCTGCGTCTGGAGAACGCGCTGGAAGCGTGGCGCAACCGCGGCGTGCGCCTGGCCAACCTCGGCTATCTCGGCCACATGTGGGAACTCTACGCCATGTGGGCCTGGATCGGTGCCTTCATGGCTGCGAGCTTCCGGGAACGCTACGGCAATGCGCCCCCGTTCCCCCCAGAACTCGCCGCCTTCGCTGTGGTCGCCGCCGGAGCTTTTGGTGCCATGCTCGGCGGCTGGGCGGCGGACCGGTTCGGACGCACCCTGGTCACCGGAGCCTCGATGCTCGCCAGCGGCTGCTGCGCCATCGCGGTCGGCTTCCTGTTCGGCGGCCCCGCCTGGGCGGTGCTGTCGGTAGGCGTGCTCTGGGGAGTAGCCGTGATCGCAGACTCGGCGCAGTTCTCCGCTGCGGTGAGCGAACTCAGCGATCGCCGGCTGATCGGCACGATGCTGACCGTCCAAACCTGTGTCGGTTTCCTGCTGACGCTCGTCAGCATCCAACTCATCGCCTTCGCGGGGACCTATTTCGGCTGGCGCTTCGCCTTCGCACTGCTCGCTATCGGGCCATTCCTGGGGCTCGCCTCGATGCTGCGGCTGCGGCGCCTGCCCGAGGCCAAGCGACTGGCGGGAGGACGCAAGTGACAGCGAGGAGAAAGCCGCCTGTGACCTTCACGACGATCACCTACGAGACGCTCGCGCCCGTGGCCCGCATCACGCTGAACCGACCGGAGCGCACCAATGCGATCAGCGCGACCATGCTCGACGAACTCGCGCAGGCGATGGACGCGGCCGAGGCCGACGCGGCGGTGCGCGCCGTGATCGTGCGCGGGGCCGGTACGGCCTTCTCCTCGGGCTTCGACCTCAAGGATCAGATGGCACTCCGCCCCGAAGGCGTGAGCCAGTGGCGCCCGATCCTGCGCAAGGACTTCGACGTGCCGATGCGTTTCTGGCACTGCCCGAAGCCGACCATCGCGGCGGTGCGCGGCCCGTGCCTTGCGGGCGCCTGCGAGCTGGCACTGGCCTGCGACCTGACCGTGGCGGCCGAGGACGCCTTCTTCGGCGAGCCGGAACTCAAGTTCGGGGCCGGAATCGTGGTGATGATCCTGCCCTGGATCGTCGGGCCGAAGGCCGCCAAGGAGATCATCCTCACGGGCGAGGACCGCATCCCGGCGCGGCGCGCCTACGAGATCGGGATGGTCAACCGGGTGGTGCCCGCCGCCGATCTCGACGACAGCGCCCTACACCTCGCCCGGCACATCGCCGCGATCGACCCGAACCTCGTTAAGGAGACGAAGCGGGCGATCAACCGCTCCATCGAGGCGCGCGGCATGCTGGAGGCCTTGGAGATGGCCCTCGACATCGACCTGCTGATCGAGGGCGAAGGGTCGCCGGACAAACGGGCCTTCATGGACATCGCCCGATCTCAAGGTCTCAAGGCGGCGCTGGAGTGGCGGGACAGCCGCTTCCCGGGAGCCAGGTCATGACCGGGGCGCTCGCGACGATCATGCGCGAGGGGCTCGCCCACCCAGGCAACCGAGTGGACGAGGCCTTCGGCCCCGGGATGTCGGGGCACGAGCTCGACGCGCACGCGGACCTCGTGGCGGGATTGCTGCGCGAGGCAGGCGTGCGTCCGCATGAGCCCGTGCATGTGAGCATCGGCAACCGAGCCCTTGATCTCGGGACGCTGCTCGGCGTCTGGCGGATAGGGGCTGTCGCAGTGCCCGTGCATCGGACCGCCGCGCCGCTCACCCGCGCGGCGGTCGAGCGGGCGACGCGCGCCCGCTTCTTGGTCGATGGGCTCACCCTAGATACGATCGTGGACGAGGCGCCGCCTGAGCGGCCACTTCTGAACGGGGCTGCGCTCGTAGTGTTCACCTCGGGCAGCACCGGAGCACCGAAGGGCGTGGTGCTCGGGCACGATGCCCTGGCGCGCAAGCTCGCGGTCCTCGATCGGTTGCTGGACTTCAGTCCGGACGATGTGGTCGTGGTGCCGCTCCAGTTGACGTTCATCTTCGGCATCTGGGCGAGCCTCCTTGCGATCCGCTCTGGGGCAACCCTCGTCCTCGTCCCGAAATTCACTCGCGCGACGCTCGCGGGCCAACTCGCCGCGCAGGCGACCGTGCTCGCCGCGGTGCCGACCATGCTGCGGGCCTTGCTTGCCGATGGTGCTCCGCCGGGTCCTAAGCTCCGTGCGGTGCTGACCGGGGGCGAGGCGCTCAGCCCGTCCCTGGCCCAAGCGGCCTGCGGCAGCTGGCCGGACGCCGAGCTCATCGACCTCTACGGATCGACCGAGACCGGCTCCTGCGATTTCTGCCACTGGCCGCGGGATGCCGCGGTGGCCGGGTCCATCGGTGTCCCGACAGAGGGCGTGTCGTTCCGCATAGTTCGAGACGACGGCACGCTGGCCCCTCCCGGCGCGGTGGGCGAGCTGCAGATTTGCACCGTGTGCGGCATGCTGGGCTACCTCGACAATGCCGAGCTGACCCAAGCCTCATTCGAGGCAAGTCACTTCAGAACGGGAGATCTCGCACGTCTGCGACCGGACGGTCAGGTTGAGCTCGTCGGACGCTCGAAGGAGATCATCTCGCGTGGCGGCAACAAGATCTCGCCGCTGGAGATCGAGAACGCCCTCTGCGCGCATCCGGACGTCGCTGCAACCTTGTGCGCCGGCGTACCCGACGAACGTCTCGGCGAGGCGATCCACGCCGTAGTCGTGCTGAAGCCCGGGCTCGCGTTGACGGTGGACGAGCTTAGGCGCTGGGCGTTGGCTAACCTCGAACGCTACAAGGTGCCGGACGTGATCGTCTTCAGCGACGTGCTGCCATGTGGCGCGACCGGTAAGGCGAGCCGTGCGATGGTCAGTACGATCACACAGGTGTCCACCGACACTTCGACAGCGAGCATGCATCGCGCGCTGCCGGGGCTTTGAGCATCAGGTACTTAATCCCGTTCAGATCCGAACTCAAAACGGAGGAAACGATGCCGGCCCAGCATGCTCCCTCGCCCCCGGCTGAAGACGAAGCCTGCCCCTGTCGCGACGGCATGTTCGCCACCCGCGGCGCCGACCGACGCCGGTTTCTCGTCGCCGCGGGTTCCGGCGTCGCCGCAGCACTTGCGGCGGGTCGGACTATGGCCGACGACGGAGTCCCAGCCGGCGCCCGCCATTTTGATGTGCCCAGTGACCCGACCAAAGAGCAGGGCCGCCCCGTCGCTGCGGACGGCGGCTATGGATCACGCTCACAGTTCGAGAAGGCTGTACGGGTACGCTACCCAACGCCCAACGAGAACACGTCCTGGTCATTGACCCCACTCGCCGCGCTGGTCGGCAACATCACGCCCTCCGGGCTACACTTTGAGCGGCACCACGGCGGCATCCCCTCCATCGATCCCAAGCGCCACAGCCTCGTCGTCCACGGTATGGTTGGCACCCCGAAGCGGTTCAGCATGGACGACCTCCAGCGCCTGCCATCGGTGACGCGCAAGCACTTCATCGAATGCTCCGGCAACGGCTTGACCGAATGGAAGAAGCCGACGCTCAAGACGGTTCAGGGCACGCACGGGCTGCTCAGCACGTCGGAGTGGACCGGCGTGCTCTTCTCGACCCTGGCCCGCGAGGTCGGCCTGCAAGAGGGAGGAGGCTGGGTTCTCGCCGAGGGYGCGGACGCCGCCGTGATGACCCGGTCCATCCCCCTGGAGAAGCTCCTCAAGGACGGGATCATCGCCTATGGCCAGAACGGCGAGGCGATCCGCCCCGAACAGGGCTACCCGGTCCGTCTGCTGCTGCCCGGCTACGAGGGCAACACCCACATCAAGTGGCTGCGGCGACTAGAGGTCAGCGACAAGCCCTTCATGACGCGGGAGGAAACCTCCAAGTACACGGACCTGATGGCGGACGGCCGTGCACGGCAATTCTCGCTCGACATGGACGCGAAGTCAGTCATCACGTTCCCATCCGGCGACATGCGTCTGCCCGGTCCCGGAGTCTACAACGTCACCGGCTTCGCTTGGTCCGGACGCGGGCGCGTACAATCGGTGGACGTATCGATCGACGCGGGCAAAACCTGGTATCCGGCCTACCTTGGCTCGGCGCCTGAGCCGATGTGCACGGTGCGCTTCACCTTCCCTTGGACCTGGGACGGCACGCCCGCCGTGCTGCAAAGCCGGTGCGTGGACGAGACCGGCTACTTTCAGCCGACGCGCCAGCAACTGCTCGCCATCCGCGGCGACCACGGGCCATCCGCCTCGATCTACCACCTGAATGCGATCCAGAGCTGGGCCGTCGCGAGCACCGGGGAGGTCAGCAATGTCCATGCGTGAGCGCGTGCGCGGCCTTGAACCGACGACGTCAGTTCTACTCGGCCTTATGCTTCTCGCGACGCCTGCGGCGTCCCAGACGGCGGCCGATACCCGCCTCGGCGTCGGCAAGCCGGTCACCGAAGCCGAGCTTGGGGCCTACTTTTCGATCCCGCCGAGCGGGAAGGGTTTGCCGCCGGGTCACGGCAATGCTCAGGAAGGCGCCACGGTCTTCCAGGAACAGTGCGCCGCCTGTCACGGTGAGAAGCTCCAGGGCAACATGGCGCCCGGCATCGGCGCCGATCGATTGGTCGGCGGTCGCGGCAGTCTTGCGTCGGATAATCCGATCAAGACGACTGAGAGCTACTGGCCGTACGCCACGACGCTGTTCGACTACGTCAAGCGCGCGATGCCGTTCAATGCGCCGGGCTCGCTCACGGACGACCAAGTCTACGCGGTCGTCGCGTACATCTTGTCGGAAGGACACGTCATCACGCCCGACGAGAATTTGGATGCGACCAGCCTACCCAAGGTGCAGATGCCCAACCGCGGCGGGTTCATCCCCGATCCTCGGCCAGAACTTAGTCTCTATCGATAGCGTATCATCGCGCGTTGGCCCTCATTCGGGATGGCGTCATAAAACGTAAAATCCTGCCTGCGATGTCTGCGCACAGGAAGCCAATATGCGCACGGTAGTGTCTGGGTTGGGCGCAAAGCCGAAGGTCCGGTTTCCGGCCGAAACTTGAGCTCCGCTGCCGGTGCAACCGCACCTTGCCGCATAACATCAGCCCGAACTCGTACGGACATGTGCCCGGCGGGGTCGTCGCTCACCTCGCGAGGGAGGCCGTTAGTCAGCGGCCAAGCGTTGGTTCGTGGACCGGTTGGGGGGATACATGGGCGAGTTCAATGTCGTGTTGCCCTCGTCCTGCCAGGCGTGATCCGGCGCTCGTTCATTGTYTCGAACAAGGGCGACCACCGCCGGCGAGGGCTCTCCACAGGATGACCCGCTAGAGCTCTCCGCCGGAACCCGCTCTCGCCGGCCTGATCTTTACTTGGCCGGCACCAACTCGGCTCTGGTAGGCCAGTTGTCGAGCAGGTCGATGATAGCGGTCTCACCGTCCTCCTTGTGCAAGGTAGACGGATCGATGTTTGTGATCCCAAGCTTCTGAAAAAAGATGCTGTTTCTCATCTTTGCGTCGGCTAGCAGCTTCGGATAGGAGATGATCTCTACAACCGCATCAGGATTGTTGAGATATCCGACAAGCCCCTGGCCATCCGGTGTTTCATGGAACCGATAACCTTCGATGGCCTCACGAAGAGAGTCCGTGATGTCTGCAATGATGTAGCAGTGAAATGTTGCGTTCTTCAGTCGTGGCGAGAGTTGTCGGCCCTTGGTGTCCTTCAAAGACGTTGATGTCTTAAAATTTTTAATATAGCCCATAATTTGCTTAAGCGGGTTCTCTTCGCCATCGTAGTCGTCTCTTGAAGGGCGCTTGAATTCTACCAATACCACCGTGTTGGCGGCTTCCTGCTCCCGCCAAGCGAAGCAGGTATCGTAGAAAAATGCGATATCAGGCCGGTCAAGGGATTTATTGTCCGTATAAGACTTTAACGGACGGTCAGATGCAAAGTGCGCGAAAAACGCCAAGCGGTCGTCGATGAGCCAGAGTTTATGGTCACCGATCTCGATGCTGGCCGAGTCGGTGCGCATCGGCACGATGAGCTTGTGCACTGCCTCTTCGAGGTAGTGCTTGGTTGTGCCCTCTTGAAATTGAGCGTAGCGGTCTAAGATGTCGATCACGCTTTTCCTCAGCAGAACGTACTCCGCGAGTACACTTTTCTGCTGGTCCTGCACAAAGTCCTGATAAGCCTCTACTTTCCGACCAAGTTCCTCGGTGAAGCTCGGACCTGCCTTAGTGACCTCTTCTATTTGCTTGAACTCGTGGTTGGTCTTCCGAAATCTGTGACGGCACATTTCCACGTAGACGGCCTCCCTGGAGGTAACGCCAGGAGCTAGCTTATTGATGAAATCTTCCATCTCGCCGTGCAAGTATAGAAATTGAGGATATTCCTCGATCACCTGCTGCACGAGCTGGTGCTTCTTCTCCTTTAATCGACTTACGTATGTGTCGAGGTAGACCATGACCGACGCCTGAAGCGCGCGCCGGATGTCGCGGTTCTCCGCACTGTCAAAGCTGAGGCCAGTTCGTTCCTGGTTGACGTGGGCGTCGAGGTGGGCGCCCGATACGCACCCGATGTAAACCTCGTTGCCATCGAGGGATTTAAGGCCAATCGCATCGTCGATGACCGTCTCCTCGACCGCTCGATCGTTGGCGGTTAGGAACAGCCAGTTGTAGGCCTTCTTGTTCGTGTCGGGCCGGACCGATTTCGCGGCGCGGATGTGACGGATCGTGAGGTCAATCGAGGCGTCCTCTCCGAGCGGGATGGTCACGCGCTGCTCGGCCGTGTTCCGAACGAGGTCGCCGAATGCCGCCTTCAAATCCACGGTCTCGATCCCATCCGCCATCTTGATGGACGGGGCGAGATCCGCTGCCAGGAGCTGCATGAAATGCCCGATCATACGTTGACGCAGCGTAGGTGCGTCGACCGGGCACTTCGTGCCGTCAGCAGTGTCGTAGGTCCGCAGCGAGATCCGAGTGCCTGGTCCGGTCGGGAATGGCTCGATCCCGGTCTTCAGCAAGACCTGCTCGTCCTCCCTGAGCACGAAGTCGAAGGCTCGCACGGCAAGTGCACCGGAGTTGTCCAAGTAAGTGCTCTCGACCTTGATGTCTCGGAATACTTTGAGCCATCCGAGCCGGCCAACGCCTTCGCCACCTCGATGGAGTTTGTGTTGCGAGTCGGGCCGCAAGAACGACGCGTAGTTCTCGTCGTTCAAGCCGATCCCATTATCCTCTATCACGAATCCGATGACGGGAGAGTCGGGCTTCTTTGGGTCTTCCCGCAAGACCTCGACCTGAATGGAACCTTGTGTCTTCGCCTTGTCGCGGTGCCGATCGTCGATTGCATGCAGCCCGTTAGATACGGCTTCGAAGAGCGGCATGAGGGCAGAAATAGCGGAGGGCTTGAGCGACAGGCGCTTAACGCGGCCAATTAGGTCGGTTGCTAGCGTTGGCATTCTCGGTCCCTGGCCGTCGCGGGAACGAGTGGTGCTATGCGTAGCCGTGCCCGCACGGGCCGGCAATCGCCTGTGCGGGGCACATCAACAAGGTTGAAGGTATCGATGGTCCGATAGATGCAGTGCATCGCCGAGGTTAAGTTTATCATCGACGGCATGACGTAGAATGCATCATGGGCACGGTAGCACACTGGCGTAACAGCCACGAGCCCTCCGCTCGGCGTTCGATGACGTCGAAGACCCCGCACAAATTGATCATCCTTTCTGTGCCAGCCCTCGGAGCCGCCATTGTTCCTGCAAAATGGGATGTCCGGTACTAGGCGTTGAGCTGGTGTCCACTTATGGCGCGAAGCCGAACGCCCGCTTCTCACTGCTCAATCGCGGCAGTTCAACGCCATGCTCGTGCCGGCCCGATTCTCTGCGCACGCCCTCCGAGTTCGCTTGCCCAATCGTCCGTCAAGTGACTCGGCATGAGTTCGGCACTCATTGCGCCGAGCTGGACCCCGGCAATAGGCCACGGCGGAGCCGGAGCAGCTTCTCGGCAGCATGGGGAACGGCGAGGAACGCCATGGGGAACATGGGGAACACCTCGGCCGCTCAGAGGACGATATATCGCAGAAGGTGCAATGGGTTAGTTGGAGCGGGCGATCGGGATCGAACCGACGACATTCAGCTTGGGAAGCTGACGTTCTACCACTGAACTACGCCCGCCGACATGGCCGGCACGGAAATGGCTTGCTCCGGATACCGAACTCCGAATGCGCTCCGTGCGCTCATGTACGGCTACGATCTAGCAGCCCGAGGACGATGGCGTCAAACGGATCCTGGCCGGTCAAAGGTGCGCTCGGACGTATCGGTGAGGAGCAATCGCCGGCACGCCGAAGATTGCCGGCGCCTACCGGCCGCGCTGCCCACGACGAGGCGCAACGGCCCGCGGGTGCGGAGCGTTGTCGGCGTTTGGTCGAGGCAGCACCTTCCGACGAACGCGACCCGTCCCATGCCGGAGTCGCTAATTCTGAGGCGATCGTCCTGGGGGCCACGACGGGCTCCGGTCGAGACTACCGTCCGTGCGCCCGCGCGGCCTCAGGCGACGCGGGAGAGGCTGCCGGACTGCGATCCGAGCGTGCCGCGCGCCGAATCGTAGGCGCGGTTGCGTAGGGCCGTCTCGCTCGGCAACTGCTCGATCACGTTCCCAGACGACGGGTCGAGCACCTGGAAGACGATCGTGCTGGTGTCCCGGTCCTGGATGTAGCGCGCCTTTCCGCCATTCGACCCGATATCGAGCTTCACCGCGGGTTCGAGGGGCGCAGCATTCGCAAGAGGTCCTGGCGCCTCCTGCGACACGGCGGGGGCGGACGTCGCTCCGAGGGCATCGAGTCCCTGAGGCCCCGGCGTCGTGGTGGTCAACGGTCGGATCTCCATCCCCGGTCTCCTGCGATCCTGTGATCGGAGGATTGAGGCGGTTCGGGGCCTAACCGTCGGTTAACGCCGGAGACCGGTCCACCGGAGGCCGATCGGCGTTCGGGGATGCGATGAAGATCGCGTTAGCGCGCGCCCACAAATGTCCCGCATCGTTCCGGTGCGGGATCGGGCAGCGCCGCCCGGGTGGCACACGAAAAACCCGCGCCCGGTGGCGGGCAGCAGGTTCGGATCGATCGGTGTCGCGCGGCGCGGCGGTCCGGCGGTTGCCGGCCCCTTCGGATCGGGAAGGAGCCGGCTTTCCTGGCGGTCGTGTTGTCGTATCAGCCGGCGGCGTCGACGTAGAGTTTCCCGCCCTCCGCCAGGAATTCCTGCGACTTCGCCCGCATGCCGGCCTCGGCCTCGGCCTTCGACATCGCGGGCGACGCGCCCACGACCTCGCCGGCCTCCTCCATCGCCAGCACCTCGGCGCGCAGGTCCTGCGTGATCTTCATCGAGCAGAACTTCGGCCCGCACATCGAGCAGAAATGCGCGACCTTGTGAGCGTCCTTCGGCAAGGTCTCGTCGTGGTAGCGCCGGGCCGTGTCCGGATCGAGCCCTAAGTTGAACTGGTCCTCCCAGCGGAAGTCGAACCGGGCGCGGCTGAGCGCGTCGTCCCGGAGCTGCGCGGCGGGATGCCCCTTGGCGAGGTCGGCGGCGTGGGCGGCGATCTTGTAGGTGATGACGCCGGTCTTCACGTCGTCCCGGTCCGGAAGGCCGAGATGCTCCTTCGGCGTGACGTAGCAGAGCATCGCGGTGCCGAACCAGCCGATCATCGCGGCGCCGATGCCCGAGGTGATGTGGTCGTAGCCCGGCGCGATGTCGGTGGTCAGCGGGCCGAGGGTGTAGAACGGCGCCTCGCCGCACTCCTTCAGCTGCTTCTCCATGTTGACCTTGATCTTGTGCATCGGCACGTGGCCGGGGCCTTCGATCATCACCTGACAACCCTTGTCCCAGGCGATCTTGGTGAGCTCGCCCAGCGTCTCCAGCTCGCCGAACTGCGCGGCGTCGTTGGCGTCGGCGATCGAGCCCGGGCGCAGGCCGTCGCCCAGCGAGAACGAGACGTCGTAGGCCCGCATGATGTCGCAGATCTCGTCGAACCGCTCGTAGAGGAACGATTCCCGGTGCCCGGCGAGGCACCAGCGGGCCATGATCGAGCCGCCGCGCGAGACAATGCCTGTGACCCGCCGGGCGGTCAGGGGCACGTGGGCGAGGCGCACGCCGGCATGGATGGTGAAGTAGTCGATGCCCTGCTCGGCCTGCTCGATCAGCGTGTCCTTGAAGACCTCCCAGTCGAGCTTGAGCGGGTCGCCGCCGACCTTCTCCAGCGCCTGGTAGATCGGCACTGTCCCGATCGGGACCGGGCTGTTGCGGATGATCCACGAGCGGATGTTGTGGATGTTGCGGCCGGTCGACAGGTCCATGACCGTGTCGGCGCCCCAGCGGATCGACCAGACGAGCTTCTCGACCTCGTCGGCGGCCGAGGATGTCACGGCCGAGTTGCCGATGTTGGCGTTGATCTTGACCAGGAAGTTCCGGCCGATCGCCATCGGCTCCAGCTCGGTGTGGTTGATGTTGGCCGGGATGATCGCCCGGCCACGGGCGATCTCGTCGCGCACGAATTCCGGGGTGATGAACGGCGGGACCGAGGCCCCGAAGCTCTGGCCGTCCGCGAGCGCGGCCTCGGCGCCCGCGAGCATCGCCTCGCGGCAGACGTTCTCGCGATGGGCGACGTAGATCATCTCCTCGGTGATGATTCCCGCGCGGGCGAACTCGTACTGGGTCACCATCTGGCCCGGGGCCGCCTTGCGGATGGTCCGCTCGGCGGGGCAGGGGGCCACGAGCTTGTCGCCCGCGAAGCCGTTATCCTCGGGCTTCACCGCCCGCGGCGCGACGGCCGCGTAGCCGCGCGCCGCGATCCAGGGCTCGCGCACGCTGGGGAGGCCGGCATTGAGGTCGATGCGGGCGTCGGTCTCGGTGTAGGGGCCCGACGGGTCGTAGACCCGCACCGGCTCCTCCTTCGGATCGGAGAGGACGATCTCGCGGTAGGGGACGCGGATGTCCGGCCGTCCGGCCGGGTTCGCGTAGGCCTTGCGCGATCCGGTCACCGGACCCGTGGTCACGGTCTCGGGGCTGCCTTTCACGTCCTTGGGGAGAACGGGTGCGTTCATCGTGGGCCTCTCCTGGCTCTGGAGCGGTCCGGTCCACGCGATGGCCGAGATGAGATCCGGTCGCGCCACGCGCGGCCGCAGGTTCCCGTCCCTCCGCCGGTATGAGCCGGATCAGGTTCAAGGGTCAGGGCAATGCGCCCAATCTCAGCCCCCTGCGGGGCTCCCCTCGGAACGTTTCCAGACTCGGTCCCGCGCCCGCCTTTGTCAATGCATCCCCGGTTGCCTTAGACAACACATCAGGAAAACCCTTCGTCCGACCCCGCGCGCGCCCGGAATTTTCCACCCCGCATGCGTCTTCTCGCCGGTCTCTTGCTCACCGAGCTCTTGTTCGGCGGCCTCGCATGTGCCGTCCTCGCGCTCGGCCAGCGACGCTTCCTCTATCCGGGCGCTCAGGGTCGGCCGATCCGCGTGGCGGTGCCTCCCGGGATCGCGGCGATCACGGTCGCGACGGTGGACGGCGAGACCCTGCACGGGCTTTGGCGTCCTCCGCGGCCGGGCTGCGGCGTGGTCGTCACCTTCCACGGCAACGGATCCCGCCCGGAACCGCACGCGGCGCGCTTCGCCGCGGGTCCGTGGCGGGCGCAGGGCTGGGGCGTCCTCAGCGTGGCCTATCGGGGCTATCCGGGCTCGACCGGGCGCCCGGACGAGGACGGGTTGATCCGCGACGGTCTGGCGGCCGCGGCGGCCGCCACGGCACGGGCGCCCGGCGCGCCGATCCTGCTGCACGGCCACTCCCTCGGTGCCGCCATCGCGGTGGCCGTTGCCGAACGGGTGTCGTCGGTCGGGCTCTACCTGGAGGCGCCATTCGATTCGATGACCCATGCCGTGCGGCTGCATGTCTCGCTGGTCCCGACCTGGCTCCTGCGCGACACGTACCGCTCGGACTTGCGCATCCGCGGCGGAAGCGAGCCGGTGCTGATCGTGCAGGGCCGTGACGATCCGGTGGTGCCGGTCAGATTGGCCTTCGGCCTCGCTGCCGCGGCCGGTTCGCGGGCGCGGATCGACGTCGTCCCGGGCGATCACGTCTCCATCCTGGGTGTGCGGGATCGCGAGGCCGCGGAGGTGTTCGGCCGGCTCGTGCGGCCGGCCTGCCCGCACCTGACCGATGGGCGGCTTTAGGGGGAGAGGCCCGTGGTCGGGCGGCGATCGCAACGCTGGCGTGAGGACGATTCGGACACTGCGGGCGGGCAGAGCCCAGCCGATCCGGTCTGCCCGCTCTGCGAGCGGCCGATCCCGCGCCGCGCCCGATCCAGCCTCCATCACCTGACACCGAAGCTGAAGGGCGGTACCCACCACGGCACCGTCCGGCTGCATCAGATCTGCCATTCGGCGATCCACGCACGCTACAGCGAGGCGGAGATCGCCAGGCGCTTGGCCGACATGGAGGCCCTCCGGAGCGATCCGGAGATCGGTCGGTTCCTCGTATGGATCCGCGGAAAGCCCGACGATTTTCACGCCGCGACCCGCATGACCCGCGACCGTCGGGCGGCGCGGCGCAAGATCTGATCGGCCGCCGTTTACCGCCCGTTCGGCACGTCCGAAGATCGCGGCTGTTGCAGGCCTTGCCGTCAACCCGAGCGGGTTCAGGATCGCCCCGGTTTCGAGGGTGTGGCGATGGCTGGGGTCGGGGATGCGGGCGGGCGGCTCGCCTGGGTCGATATCGCCAAGGGGATCTGCATCCTCCTGGTGGTGATGATGCATTCCGTCACCGGGACAGGCGAGGCTATGAGCGGCGAGGGGTTCCTCCACCCGATCGTCGCCTTCGCGAAGCCGTTCCGGATCCCCGACTTCTTCCTGTTGTCGGGCCTGTTCCTGGGCCGCGTGATCGACCGTGACTGGCGGTTGTTCTCCGATCGCCGGGTCGTCCACTTCGCCTATTTCTACTTGCTGTGGCTGGTGATCCAGTCGGTCGTCAAATACGGGAAGATCGTCGGCGATGCCGGACCCGGGGCCTTCGCGGCCCACCTCGTCCACGCCCTGATCGAGCCGTATTCCAGCCTCTGGTTCATCTACCTGCTGGCGGTGTTCTCGGTCGTCACCAAGGCCCTGCGCCGCGTGCCGGGCTCCGGGCTTCTGGTCGCGGCCGCGCTCCTGCAGATCGCCGACATCCGCAGCGAGTCCACGCTCATCGAGGAGTTCTGTGCCCGGTACGTCTATTTCGTAGCGGGCTACCTGTTCGCCGACCGGATCTTCGGCCTCGCCGACATCGCGCGGCAGCGCCCTGGCCTCGGCCTCTGCGGCCTCGCCGCCTGGGCGGCTGCGGAGGGCTGGCTCGCGCTGACCCCGACGGCTGTCCCGGATCATCCCACCCTCGCCAGCCTGCCCCTCGTGAGCCTCGCCCTCGGCGCCGCTGGCGCACTGGCGATCGTGGTGGCCGCCTCCCTGATCGGCCTGGCCGGCGGTCCGATCGCCGAGGCCGTGAGAACCTGCGGACAGCGCTCGATCGTGATCTATCTCGCCTTCTCGTTGCCCATGGCGGCCACCCGGGAATTGCTCGTGCGCACCGGCGCGGTCGCCAATATCGGCCTCGCGTGCCTCACCGTGATGGCGATGGCGGTGCTGCTGCCGCTTGTCCTGGAGCGTCTCGTGCGCGGCACGGCGCTCGACCTGCTGTTCGTGCGGCCGCGTTGGTTCCGGCTCGTGTCCTCCGCTCCGCGCCCGCGGCCGGCCCTGCGGACCACCTGACGCGCCGGCCTCAGACCTCGAACGCGATACCGATCCGGCGGCTGCGCCGCCACACCACGGTGGCCGCCCGCGGCTCGGCGTCCGCCGATACGCGCAGCGGGAAGCGGTCGGGCACTACCTGTCCGTCCTCCACCTCGATCTGCGCCCCCGTCCCAGTGGCGTCCCACACGAGGCAGCCGACCTCGCCTGCGGGAAGCAGGACGGTGCCGAAGGTGAAGGCGTTCTTCCGGAAGGCGCCGCGCCGATTTTCCGACATCAGCTCCCCCATCCGGTCTCGCGCATGCGCGGACACGGGCTCCGCCGCATTCGATGATGCGGGATGAGGGTTAACAGGGCAGATACGATTTGAGGCCTGCCCGGATGCCGGCGATCAATAATCGTCCGGAACACCCCGGTAGCGGTGCGGCCTTGGTTCATAATCGTCGTCGTAAGGCCAGGACATCGGCGGCCGGTCGTAGTCGCGGCCTTAGCGGTAGGCGTCGCGCCGCGGGCCGTCGTCCTCGTCGCTGCGATAGCCGCCACCGCCTGCCGTGATGCGCGGCGCGTACCAACAGCTCTTCGCCTGACCCGGCGCGGGATCGCCGAAGGTCTGGCTGTTGCAGGGCACCATGCCACCCTGTGGAAACGGCCTGCCGTTCGTCCGGCCGGGGACGCCGTAATAGACGTTGGTCGGATAAGGCATCCGGCAGACGCCGCCATCCCGCGCACAGCCGACCAGATTTACAGTGTCGAGCTGATAGGCGAGGGCTGGAGCGGACGCCAGCGCGCCGGCCCCCAGCGTGAGGCCCCCGAAGGCCAGAGCGATCCGAATCTGCACACCCCCGAATCTCCGAGGTCTGCGGTCGGCACGCCGAATAATCCGGCGAGCGGCTTCCGGCCAGCGGCTCAGCTCGTTAAGGCGTCGGCCATGCAGGCTCGCAGCCCGGCCCACGGTCGGCGAGGCGGCCATCGGTGCGTGTGGATCGGGCGGAGCGACTCGTCGTCGAGCGGGTGAGGGCGCCCCTGGAGGCCTTGATGAGGGATGCGTCTGCGCAGGAGCTTCTCCTGCTGAGCGCGCTGCAGCAGTGCCGGATCCAGCTCGACGCGGCGCGAAGGGACGAGGCCGCCCGCGCGACCGTTCGGGAGGACCTGGAAGCCGCCCTGCGCCGCGAGGCGGTGCTCTCGGCCGCGATCGTCGAGGAGCGCGAGCGGACCGAGGCCGTCCGCCTCGTCCTGCAGGCGCTGGTGATGAGCATCGGCCGGTTGGGTCTGCGTCGGCGCCTGTTCCTGTCGCGCATCCAACGGCTTGGCCGCGAGACGCCGGATTCCGGTCCGCAGGCCGCCCGGCATGCGGTCCTGCTCGCGGAGTCGCGCCGGGTGCTCGGCACGCCGGCTGCCGACCCGCCGACCGACGGGTGAGGGACGTCGCCCGGGATCCGGAACGGGTGCCGAACGCATCGATAACGGCCCCTTAAACCGCCGCATTTAGCGTGCGGAAACCGTCTTGCGCCGCAGCCGGGATGCGCGCCGCGACGGAACATTCGAAGACGGGATGCATGGCCAAGGGTCGGGGCAGGATTGAGCCGAATTTCGACGTGCCCGAGGGGCGCGTCCGGGATCGCGGCGAACTCGATCTGCGCCTGTCCCGGGAGGACCGGCCCGGGGCAGGAGACGGCGTGGCGAAACGATCGGGCGGGACGGCGCGGCAGCCGGGCAAGGGGCCGGCCAAGACGACACGGCCGGCGAAAGCCCGCGGCCGACGCCGGCGCTCGTGGCTCGGCCGCATCGTCTACGGGACGGTCGTCCTCGGCCTCTGGGCGGTGATCGGGCTGGCCGGGCTGATCGCCTACCACGCCTCGCAGCTGCCGCCGATTGATCAGCTCGCCGTGCCGAAGCGGCCGCCCAACATCGCGATCCTGGCGAGCGACGGCTCGCTGCTCGCCAATCGCGGCGAGACCGGCGGCCGGGTGGTGTCGATCAAGGAGCTGCCGCCCTACCTGCCGCGCGCCTTCGTGGCGATCGAGGATCGGCGCTTCTATCAGCATTTCGGCGTGGATCCGGTCGGTATCCTCCGGGCGATCGGCCAGAACCTGACGCGACGCGGCGTGGCGCAGGGCGGTTCGACGCTGACGCAGCAGCTCGCCAAGAACCTGTTCCTGACGCCGGAGCGCTCGGCCTCGCGCAAGATCCAGGAGGCGATCCTCGCACTCTGGCTTGAGCACAAGTACACCAAGGACGAGATCCTCGAACTCTACCTGAACCGCGTCTATTTCGGCGCCGGCGCGTATGGGGTCGAGGCGGCCGCGCAGCGCTATTTCGGCAAGCCCGCCAAGGAGGTCAGTCTCGCGCAGGCCGCCATGCTCGGCGGCCTCGTCCAGGCGCCCTCGCGGCTTGCGCCGAACCGCAACCTCCCGGCGGCGCAGGCCCGCGCCGCGCAGGTCCTTGCCGCGATGCAGGAACTCGGCTTCGCCTCGCAGCAGGACGTGAAGGTGGCGCTCGCCCAGCCGGCGAAGCCCGCCAATGCCCGCGGCGGCGGCTCGGCCAACTACGTCGCCGACCTCGTAATGGACGTGCTGGACGATTACGTCGGCAAATTCGACACCGACATCACCGTCCAGACCACCGTCGATACCGGCCTCCAGGCGAGCGCCGAGAAGGCCCTCACCGACGAACTCAACGCCAAGGGCGCGCGGTTCAATGTCAGCCAGGGCGCGCTGGTCTCGATGCGGCCCGACGGCGCGATCCGCGCGTTGATCGGCGGGCGCGACTATGCCCAGAGCCAGTTCAACCGGGCCACCACAGCCAAGCGCCAGCCCGGTTCCTCGTTCAAGCCCTTCGTCTACCTCGCCGCCGTCGAGCACGGCGCCACACCCGACACGGTGCGGGACGATGCACCGATCCGCATCGGGAACTGGGCTCCGGAGAACTATTCCCACCGTTACGAGGGACCGGTCACCCTGCGCACCGCGCTCGCCCACTCGCTCAACACGATCGCGGTCCGCCTCGGTCAGGAGGTCGGCCCGAAGGCCGTGGTCCAGACCGCGCAGCGGCTCGGCATCACGTCGCCGCTCCAGGCCAACGGCTCGATCGCCCTCGGTACGTCCGAAGTCACGCTCCTGGAGATGGTCGGCGCCTACGGGGCCTTCGCCAATGGCGGCACCGGGGTGATCCCCTACGTGGTCACCGCCGTGAAGGGTCAGAACGGCAAGGTGCTCTACAAGCGGGCCGACAGCGGGCTCGGCCGGGTGATGAGCGCCGATGCCGACGGCATGATGAACGCGATGATGCACGAGACCTTCGTCAGCGGCACCGGCAAGAAGGCCGACATTCCCGGGTGGGATCTGGCCGGCAAGAGCGGCACCACCCAGGATTACCGCGACGCGTGGTTCATGGGCTTCTCCGGCAGCCTCGTGACCGGGGTCTGGCTCGGTAACGACGACGGCGAGCTGACCAAGAAGGTCACGGGCGGCAACCTGCCGGCCGAGATCTGGAAGACCTACATGACCCAGGCGCTGAAGGGACAGACGCCGGTCCCGCTCCCCGGCCTGAACCGGTGGCGCCGGCCGCCGGAGACGACTGCCTCCGTGGCGAGCGCCGCACCGGCCTCGCCGGGCGGCCTCCTCGGGCAGATCCTGGGCGAACCGGAGGCTCCGTCGCCGCGCCCGGCCGCACCGGGGCGCCGCGCCCAGAAGGACGACCGCAACTTCATCGAGAAGTTGTTCGGCCTCGGAGACTGATACTTCCAAATCGTCGCAGGTTTCGTACGGCGCGGGTGGTTCGCTCCCCGCGCTGCGAACGGATGCAGGCCCGGTTTGGGGCCGCCGGGAGCGGAAGCGCCGCTGCAGCCCTTCCTACTCATTTGATGGATGGCGCGACGGATATTGTTATCAGCACCGGTATAGTGCTTTTGAATTCGGCGAATAACCAATTTTTCAATATTCAGGGACGTAATATCGGCTTGATAGAAAGTCCGGCTGCCGCACCGGTGCGGCCGTCGGCAGCCCGATCGAGCCCATGGTCCTGCGCGCGACTGCCACAGCGATCCGAGCCCACCTCGCCGATCGCGCCTCGCGTCTGATCGCAGCCGGCGGCACGTGCCTGTTGCTCAGCCTGATCCTGCTCGGCGCCTACCTGTGCCTCGATCTGCGCGCCGTCGCTTGGCAGAATGCGCGGCGCAATACCGCGAATCTCCTAGCCGTCGTCGAAGAGAGCCTCGGCCACAGCCTCCGGACCTACGACCTGGCGCTGGAGAGTTCCGCGCGCCTTGCGAGCCGCCCGGACATCGCGACCCTGGATCCCGGCCTCAAGCGCTTGGCCCTGTTCGACAACACCAGCCCGGATTCCGGTCTCGGCGCGATCACCGTCACGGATGCGGCGGGCGACGTCCAAATGACGAGCGATCCCAACCAGCAGAAGCGGCCGAACCTAGGCACGCTGCCGGAATTCCAGATCCACCGCTCCGATCCCGATGCGGGCCTGATCCTGTCGGGGCCGACCGCCTCGCGTCTGACCGGGGAGCCGATCATCCGCATGACCCGGCGTATCTGGACGCTGGACGGCACCTTCGCGGGGATCGTGTCCGGGTCGATCGCTCTGGCGCATTTTCAGGCGCTGTTCGACCGGCTGCGCTTCGAGGACGGTCTCGCCCTGAACGTCTTTCATCGAGATGGGACACTCCTGATCCGCGCCCCGGCGCGCCCGGGCACGCTCGGTCAGAGCATCAGCGCGAGTGCAGGCTATCGGATCTACAGTACGCAGGCGCGCGGCGAGTTTCTGGGGCGCTCGTTCCTGGACGACGTCGAGCGGCTCTACAGCTTCGCCAACCTCGTCGATCTGCCGCTGATCGTGACCGTGGCCACGAACGTCGACCGCATTCGCGACGTCTGGATCTACAAGGCGGCGATCGTCGGCGTCCTGATCCTCTGCCTCTGCATCCTCACCTTCGGACTGACGATCCTGCTTCACCGGGAGATGGCGCGCCATGCCGCAACAGAGGCCTCCACCCGCGCCGCGAACGCCGCCCTCGCGGTGCTCGCCCGGACCGACGGCCTGACCGGCCTGCCGAACCGGCGCAGCTACGACGAGCACTTCGCCGCGGAGTGGAGGCGGGCCGCGCAACTCCGGACGCCGCTGGCCTTGATGATTGTCGACGCAGACCACTTCAAGCAATTCAACGACCGCTTCGGGCACCAGCGCGGCGACGAGGTTCTCAAGGCCGTGGCGGATTGCCTGCACAGGGCACTCGACGCCCAGGGCCTCAGCTTTCGGATCGGTGGTGAGGAATTCGTGGTGCTGCTGCCCGGTCTCGATGCGACGGCTGCGGTTATGACGGCCGAGCGTCTCCGCCGGGCGGTGGCCAATCTCCGGATCCCGCCTGCAGCCGATGTCGGGGGCCTCGCCACGGTGAGCATCGGGGTCGCCTGCGCCGATCCGGGCGCGGGACATCCCCCCGAGGCCCTGTTCGTCGCAGCCGACGCCGCCCTCTACGCGGCGAAGAAGGCTGGCCGCAACCGCGTGCGGGCCGCCCCCTCGGCCGACCCGATGACCCTGGCGCGGCGGGCCTGATCAGGCGGACGCCTCACAGCATGGGCAGGATGCGCGGCTGCGGGCCGCGCGGGAAATGGGCGTCGATCAGGGCGATCTCGGCCGTCCCGAGATGCAGATCTGCCGCTCCGGCATTCTCGACGGCCCGGTCCGGCCGGCCGGTCTTTGGGATCGTGAAGGTGCCCGGCAGACGGGTCAGGAAGGCGAGGGCCACGGCGTAGGGCGTGGTCGCGTGGGCCTGGGCGATGCCCTCCAGAACACGGCCTCCGGCGCTCGCGGGATCGGGGAAGTCACCGCTGCCGAAGGGCGAGTAGCCGACCATGGCGACGCCGTGCTTCTCGCACCAGGGCAGCACGGCATGTTCGATCGCCCGCTCGTTCAGGTGGTAGAGCACCTGATTGCAGGCGATCCGATCCGGCCCCGCGATGGCGAGGGCGCGGTCGAGGTTCGCGACGTCGAAATTGCTGACGCCCCAGGAGAGGATCTTGCCCGCCCGGCGCAGGTCCTCGAAACCACCGATCGTCTCCTCGAGGGGATGCTGTCCCGGCCAGTGCAGCAGGTAGCTGTCCAGTCGATCCGTCCGCAGGCGCCGGAGCGAGGCCTCGCATGCGCGCGCAACGCCGCGGCGCGTTGCGTTGCCCGGGACGACCTTCGAGACGAGGAAGACCTCCTCGCGGCAATCCGCGATGGCAGCGGCGACGATCGCTTCCGCATCGCCATACATCTCGGCCGTATCGATATGGGTCATGCCGGCATCGATTCCGGCCCGCAGCGCCCGGATCGCATCAGTCCGGTCCGAACTGTCGATGTGCCACGTGCCCTGGCCGATCACCGGGACCGGGACGCGCGTCGCTCCGAAGCTCCTGGCGTACATGGCAGCGCTCCCTCTTCGCTGTCGCAACGGTCGCTGGCGGCGATCCGGTCGGGTTCCGGGCGGCTTGCATGTCACGCTCGGCCGCGCCGCAACCCGGCACGCCTTACTCGCGCCATCTTGGGGCGTTGAGCAATGGGCGGCGGCTTTTCGCGGCGCTGAACTTTAGGCCGAAGCCTGAAAGCCTGCGGCGCGCCGCGCCTGGGCGTCCCCGCGCGGGGACGCTGCGCCGGGCCTCGGAAACCCGGTCCGGGGCGGGGTCCATCGGTTGGCCATGCTGGAGACGCGCCGATGCTGCCGGCCCACCGGATGTTCTGGGGTCTGATCCTGCTGGCGGCGGCCGGGGCGGGCCTCCTCTACAACATCATCTTCGCGGCCGGCGCATCGCCGCTCGCCGGGTTCACCTACGGCTTGTGCATGGGCGCCACGGTGCTGGCCTTCGACCGCGGGCTGATCCTGGCCGGCCTTCAGGCGCGGATCCGGCGGCTGCCGGCCTGGCTCTACGTTCCGGCCGCGGAACTCGCCTACGTGCTGATGATCATGGCGGGCAACGCCCTGGGCGGGCTAGTCGTGTGGGCCTTCGCCCTGACGCCGGACGATCTCACCTCGGCGACCCGGATGACCGCAAGGGTCCTCGCCTACGCCCTGGCCGTGTCGGGCCTGCTCGTCTTCGTGATCCGGATGCGCGACCTCGTCGGCGGCGAGGTGTTCGTGAATTTCATGATCGGCCGCTACCACAAGCCGGTGGCGGAGGAGCGCATCTTCCTGTTCCTCGACGTAGTCGGCTCGACCGCCTTCGCGGAGGCGCATGGTGACCTGCGCGCCCAGGAATATCTCGGCGCCGTGTTCGCGGCACTGGCCGAACCGGTCCGCCGCAACGGCGGCTCGGTGGACGATTACGTCGGCGACCTCGCCATGGTGACGTGGCCGATGGCGCGCGGGCTCAAGGACGCGCGCTGTGTCACTTGCCTGTTCGATGTGATCGACCGGATCGAGGCGGATTCCGGAGCCTGGACGGCCCGGTTCGGGACGGTCCCGCGTCTCCGCGCAGCCCTGCACGGCGGCTCGGTCGTCACGGCCGAAGTGGGCGTGGACCGGCACAAGATCGCGTATTTTGGCGATGCCGTGAACGTCACGTCGCGGATCGAGGCCCTGTGCCGGCCCCTCGGCGTCGGGATTCTGATCTCCCAGGATCTCCTCGGCCGATTGCCCCGTCTGCCCGCCGGGGTCCGGGCACGCTCACTCGGTGCCCATGCGCTCCGCGGGCGCGGCGCGCCACTGTCTGTGGCCACCCTCGAACGTGGTCCGGCCGAGAGCGCTCCAGTGGCGGATCTGGCGCCCCGGCGCGCCGCGGTCGCCCGCTGATGGCCGGGACCGATGGTGTAGGCGCCGGCATTCTGGTCGCCGCGAAGTTGGCGCTGCGTTTCGGGTTGCCGCTGCTGGGGCTCGTGGTCTTCGGCCGCGCCGTCGTGCTGTCGGTGGGGGGCGATATCGAGCGCTGGCAGTTCGGTCTGGGGGTGCTCCTGATCCTGGCGGGCTTCACGTCGAAGCTCGTGCCCCGGCCATGAGCGCCGGGCCGGCGGGACCGCCGATCTATCTCGATGCCGATGCCTGTCCGGTCAAGGACGAGACCTACCGGGTCGCCGCGCGGTACGGGCTAACCGTCCACGTCGTCGCCAACAGCGTGCTGAACCTGCCGCGCGAACCCTGGATCGAGCGCATCGTGGTCTGCTCGGAACTCGATGCCGCAGACGACTGGATCGCGGCGCGGGCCGGACCCGGGAGCATCGTACTCACCGCCGACGTGCCGCTGGCCGCCCGCTGCGTGAAGGCCGGCGCGACGGTCCTGGCCTTCACCGGCAAGCCGTTCAGCGAGTCATCGATTGGCCTCGCCCTCGCCACACGGGACCTGATGCAGTCGCTGCGAGAGGCCGGGACGATCACGGGCGGTCCGAAGCCGTTCTCCCGCGCCGACCGCTCGGCCTTCCTGTCGGCCCTCGATCGCGCCATCAACCGGATCCTGCGGGAACGGCCGAAACCGACCTGAGGCGCGATCGTGGTCGCCGACCTGTCGGTGGATCAGCCCTCGGTCGCTGGCACCAGCGCCTTGAGCGCCTCGTTGATGCGGTCCTGCCAGCCCGGCCCGTCCTTCTGGAAATGGGCCAGCACGGCGCTGTCGAGGCGCAGGCTCACGACCTCCCGCGAGCCCGGGATCGTCGCGGTGGGCCGTGCGACGGGCGGCGCCGGCGGCGGAGCGGCCGGCTTCGGTGTGGTGGCGGCCCGGAAAGCCGCCTCGGCCGTTGCGCGGGGATCGGTGAAGCGGCGGCGGTTGCGGTCGTCGGACATCGACCCCTAATCCTTCGCGGTCGTCTTCTTCGGTGCGGCCTTCTTCGCAGCACTCTTGGCGGTGCCCTTGGAGGCACTCTTGGAGGCGCCCTTGGCCGCCGCCTTGGCTTCCTTCTCGGCCGCCTTGGTCTGTGCGTCCGCGGCCTCCTTGGCGAGGCGGAGCGAACGCAGCTTCAGGGTTCGTTCGTCCACCGCCTTGATGGCCGCGTGATGCTCGGCCATCGCCTGGGCACCCTCGCGGGCCATGCGCTCCGCGCGTTCCGCGCGCTCGGCGCGGTTATCGGCACGCGTCTTGGCTTCCGCCTCCGCGTCGCGGGTGGCATTCACCTCGTCGAGGTCGTACTCGGTGTCGTCGCTCATCCTGTCCCTTTCAGCCCGGCTCAGAAGTCCCAACCCTGCGCATCCTGCCTGGGACGGGGACTGAGCGGGTCCGGCCTGTTCGAGGGGAGGGGGATAGGCCGGATGGTCGGCCATTCTGCGCAGTCACGGGACGCGCATGAAGTGCCAGTTCACCGAGGCTTTAGCATGCCCGGCGCGCCAATGGCGAATCGTGATCGCGGGCCGGGACTGACGACCCACACTATTCGTATCCGGCGTGAGACTGTGCCGGCCAGATGGGAGGTCAGTCGAGACTGACGGGTGGCTGCCCTCGCTCACCGGACTCGGAAGTTGAGCGGAATGGAGACGGACAGACTCGACTGCGTCACCCCGGGCGGCGCCGCCGGCAGGCTGCCGCGCACCGCCGCGAGGGCGGCGCTGTCGATCTGGCCGACGCCGCTGGAGCGGGCCACACCCGCGCCCGTGACCTGACCCGAGCGCATCACGGTAAAGCGGACCACGGCCGTTCCACCGCTGGTGCCGGCGGCGGCGTTCGCGTTCATCCGGCCATGGATCGCCGCGCTGATCGCGCCCTGCCATTGACGCATGGCGCCGGGATCGCTGCCTGCGGCTGCCCGACCGGCGTTGTTCTGGCGGGAGGCCGAGGCCGAACTGCGCTCGGCGCCCTGCTGGGCTTTGGCCTCGCGAGCCTTGGCCTCCCGGGCCGCCTTGGCCTTCGCCTCCCGGATCTCCTCGAGGCGCTCCTGCCGCGCCTCCTCGCGCTTCTGCTCTCGGAGCTTCTCCTCGCGGATCTTGCGCAGCTTGGCCTCCCGCTCGGCCTTGAGCTTGGCCGGGTCCGGTGCCGGCTTCGGCGGCTCCTCAGTCTTGGCGACCTCGGCGGGCGGCGGAGCCTGGGGCTCCGCGGCTTCGGAGGTGGAGGTGATGACCTGGCTCTGCGCCTCGACCGGCTGGGCCTCCGGTGGTGCCTCGACTGCCTGGGTCTCTTCCGGCTTCACCTCGGTCATCTGCGGGGGCGGCGGCTGGACGGCCTCGTCCGGTGGGGCGTCCACCGGCTTGGTCTCCGGAGGCGCCTCCTGGCTCATCTGCTGCTCTGCCGGCGCTTCGGTCGCCGCGTCGGTCATGAGCGGCGCCAGATCGACGGTGATCTGCTGCTCGCCCGTGGGCGCGGGGGGCGCGAGCCGCAGGACCATCACCGCAGCCAGCACGGCGGCGTGCAGGGTCAGGGCGACCAGGAAGGCGGCGACCAGCCCGGACGGCCGATGCTCGCCGAGACCGGCCGGCAGATCCGTCGACGTGGAGATGTTCATCGGATCAGCGTGCGGTCCCTGCGGGGGCGGCGGGCGATGCCGACGGGGCGCCGCCGGGCGACTGGGCGATCAGCGACACCTTGGTGAAGCCAGCCTGACCGACTAGGCCCATCACCTCCATCACCTTGCCGTAGGGGACGTCGCGGTCGCCGCGCACGAGGATCACCTGATCCTTGTCGGCGGCCGCCATCTCGCGCAGGCGCGGCACGATGCTGTCCATCGTGAACACCTCCTTGGCGATGGACGGGTTGCCGTCCTTGTCGACCGTCACCTCGGCGGGCTTCTTCGACTGCGCGACCTTGGGTGCTGCAGTCTTCGGCAACTGTACCGGTACGCCGGTCGTCATCAGGGGCGCCGCCACCATGAAGATGATCAGCAGGACGAGCATCACGTCGACCATCGGCGTGACGTTGATCTCGGACATCGGCATGTCGTCGAAGTCGTCGTCGTCGCTCGTGCGAAGGGATCCCATCGCCATGGGGCGTCTCCGGTACCGTTGCGTTGGGCTCTGTGCGGGCTGGCGCCGGCGGCTCTACTCGGCGGCGGCGCGGTGTGCGCCGGCTCGGTCGCGGGCGAGGCGGTTGCCCAGTACCGAGATGTAGGAGGCGAAGGTGCTCTGGATGCCGCCCACGTCGCTCGAGAGCTTGTTGTAGGCCATCACCGCCGGGATCGCGACGACGAGGCCGATCGCGGTCGCGAACAGCGCCTCGGCGATGCCGGGCGCCACCACGGCGAGGGACGTGTCCTGGCTCCGGGCGATCGACGAAAACGAATTCATGATGCCCCAGACGGTGCCGAACAACCCGACGAACGGGGCCGTGGAGCCCGACGTCGCGAGTAGCGACAGGCCGGTGCGCAGGCGCTTCACCTCGAGGGTGAGAGCGCCCTTCATCGCCCGCTCGATCCGTTCGCGGCGCTCCGCCCGCGTTTCGGAGGAATCCTGGTCGCGCCAGGCGTCGATGGCGGCCTTGACCACGTGGCCCGCGATGCCGCGGTGCTCGCCGTCGAGGCTTCCGCCGGAGCGCACGAGCGTGGCGAACGCCTTGGCCTGGCGCCGCGCCGCGGCGAGCCGGATGACCTTCTCGAACACCACCGTCCAGCAGGCGATCGAGGCGATCACCAGCAGGATCATCACACCCTTCACAATCGGGTCGGCCTGCAGGAACAGGCCGAGGAACGAGAAGTCGTGCGCCGCCTCGATCGGGGCTTGTGTCGGGTCCATCGCGGGCTCCTGGCGTCCTGGTCTGGTGCGGCCCTGCGCCGCCGTCGTGTTGTGTGCGGTGAAAGCCGCAGGCCGCCCGGCGGCCGTCGCCGCCGGGCGGTTTGGTTTCGTCGACCGTCAGATCGTCCGCATCAGCGGTCGAACTGGATGCCGGCCTTGCTCTCCGTCTCGGTCCGCTCCAGGCAGCCCTCCCGGGCCGCGTCGCCGCCGTCACAGGCCAGCACGTCGTTCAGGAGCACGCGCCCGACCTTGTTGCAGGCGATCCCGGGGAAATCGAAGATCTTCACGGTGGTCTTGCGCGGCGGAAGCGGCCCGAGTTCGACCGCCACACGCTTCTGCGCGACGCCCTCCGTATCGAAGGCGAAGAGGTCGACCTTGTAGGACTTCAGGCCGGTCCCCTTGGCGTTGTCGATCACCATGGTGATCCGGCAGGCCTCGCCGGCGGTCTCGAGCTTGTTGAGCTGGAGCTTGAGCGGCGCGGCCTTCTCGGACGCGTCCTGCGCAAGGGCCGATACGACCAAGAGTGCGGAGAGTGCGAAACAGGCCGCCGTGTCGAGGGCGACACGCCCGATCCGCCGGCGGTAGAGGGGAGCACGCAGGGCAAGCACCGTACCAGAGTCCTCTTCGACTTCGAGCCGGCCGACGACACCTGCCGCCCCGGCCAGTGTGATGGATCGCCGGCGGCCGATCAGTGCAGCACGGCGCGCGCGGGGCATTGGCTCGGCGCGAGGCGCCGGGCCGCCGCGTCGAGCGGACCGACTGCCGCCCGGACCGCCGCCACGAGGCGCGGCGCCGCGTCCTGCCCGGTGATCTCGGCCGCGGCCGTCTCGAGATCCGTCCAGAGACGCTGCCGTCCCCGGTTGATCAGGTTCACCAGCGCGCATTCATGGCCGGTCACCCGGCAGCAGCTCGCCGGCATGAACGACCAGTCGCCATCGCGTTCCGCCCGCAGGGCGCGGACGATCGCGACCATGCAGGCCACGAACTGGCACCCCTCCGCGGGGCCGAGCAACTGTTCGGCGCCGTCGAAGGCGGCGTTCCAACAGGCGACGTCGCTCGTCATGTATCCGGCCGCCACGAAACGGGCCACCGACAACGCCAGGATGTCGGCCTCGTCGCCGCACACCTCGGCGACGCGTCGGGTCGCCGCGTGGTCCGACAGGGTCAAGGGCGCGCTCATGGACTGCGGTGCCTCGCGTCGCAGGAAGGATGGCGTCGGACCGACCGTTTCGGTCGGGGCATCGCCTGTCGCGGCAGTATCCACGCCCGCGGCCGGGATCAAGGCCCGGGGAGAAAATCAGAGCAGTTCCAAATTGTTAGAGGAAAGCGTGGCCGTTGCGGTCATTGCCTGACACTCCCGGTTATATTTGCCGAAACGTCCTGGATGTCCGCGATCGGTCGTGGCCGCATGACACCGGCGCCCGCCCTTGATGGCCCCGGTGGGCTCGGCCATATCTATCGGTTGCCGGCGGCGTCTCGTCCGGCGGAGCGCTGCCCACGGTGGGCTCCCTGTCGACGAGGTGCTCAGGCATCCCGGGGGCGCGGCACGTCCCGGGGTCGGAGGCCTCGCTTTGTGGATGACGGCCGCGATGACGCGAACCTCGCCCTTCGGGCACCCGTTCCTGCTCGGCTTCGACGAGATCGAGCAGGCCCTCGACCGGGTCTCCAAAGCCGCCAACGACGGCTACCCGCCCTACAACATCGAGCGTCTGCCCCGCACCGACAGCGAGCCTGAGCGCCTGCGCATTACGCTCGCGGTGGCCGGGTTCACCCGCGATCAGCTGGACGTGATGCTCGAGGAGAGCCAGCTCGTCGTCCGGGGCCGGCAGGTCGACGAGCGCGAGCGCCACTTCCTCCACCGCGGCATCGCGGCGCGCCAATTCCAGCGGACGTTCCTGCTCGCCGACGGCATGGAGGTTCTCGGGGCGGACCTCGCACACGGCCTGCTGTCGATCGACCTTGTGCGGCCGGAGCCGGACCGCATCGTGCGCAAGATCGATATCGGTGCGCGGGGCTGACCAATTGATTGGGAGGCCGGGCTCCCCACATCAGTGTGGAGCCGCCGGTGCCTTCTGGATCGGCGGCAGACGCTCTGCCACCCTAGGAGGGCTTGATGTTCGCTTCCAATCCGTCTCCCTTGACCCCTGCCGATCTCGACCCGGCTGATTTCCAGCCGGCCGATCTGGCGGCACTCGGTGAGGGCCACATCGCCTATGTCCGGCCGATACGGTCCGACGAGGTGCATCGCTTCTTCCCGCAGGCCCCCGATCTGTCGCCCGGCCTCGACCTGTTCGCCCTGCTCTCGGCAAGCGGCGCGCCGATCATGCTCGCCGATTCCCGCGACGTCGTGCTGGCCAACGCCTTCGCGCACGATCTCCAGCCGGTGAGCCTGCACTGAACGGCCCGCCTCGATCGTCCGGTCAACGGGATCCGCGGACGCGGATCCCGGCGACGCGGGCTTTCATCCTCACGCAGCAAAGATCCGGGCGGACGCCGCGTCGGCGCATCTGAGCCCCAGCGGCGCCGGTCAGGCGATGGTGTCCACCGCGTCCACGAGCCGCGCGATATCCTGCGGTCGCGACAGGCGATGGTCGCCATCTGCGATGAGGGTCAGGACGGTGCCTTCGGCTGGAAGCCGGCCGAGGATCTTCAGCGCATGGGTGTAGGGGACATCGGTGTCCCGCATCCCTTGCAGGATATGAACCGGACAGCCCGGCTCGACCGGTCCGCCCAGCATGCAGTGCTGCCGGCCATCGTCGATGAGCGCCCGGGTGATCGGAGTCGGTTCCGGCGCGTACTCGCTGGGTTTCCGGAGGACGCCGTCGCGAAGGAGCATGGCCCGGGCAGCCTCGCTGAGACGGTTCCAGATCAGCTCTTCGGTGAAATCCAGGGCCGGCGCGATGAGCACGAGCCCCGCGGTCGTCTGCCCCCGGGCGGCCCGGTCGCGGGCGACCAGGCAGGCGATCCAGCCGCCCATCGACGAGCCGACGAGGATCGGCGCCGTCCCGGCATAGGCGTCGAGAACTGCCCGCGCGTCTTCCAGCCACCAGGAGATGGTGCAATCCGTGAACGTGCCCTCCGAGGCGCCATGCGCCGTATAGTCGAACCGGACGAGTCCGCGGCCTGTCTCGGACGCCCAGGCGTCCAGGGCGGTCGCCTTCGTGGCGGTCATGTCCGAGCGGAAGCCGCCGAGCCAGACGACCGGAGGACCGGCGCCGTCGCGCACCCGAACGGCGATGCGCCGGGCGGCGTCGTCCGTCCCGACGGTGAGGAATTCGGGGGTCGTGTCCATCATCGTCCGCTCCGATATCCCTCTCCGCGAGTGGAAGAAGTCCGGCCCTGAACGGTACGGCTTCAACCTCCGTTTACCAGACCGTAAAGCGCACCGGCGATGCTGGATCAATGGCAGCGAGCATTTGGCAGATACCGGCCGGGGGCATGCGTGTCCTCGCCGAAGGACCACGGACGAGCGACGTGTCCCACGCTCTGTCGGGCTTTCCGGCGGAGATCGGCGCCCTGGCGGGCGCGCGCATCCTGCAGATCATCCCCGAACTCGAAGCGGGCGGCGCCGAGCGCACAACGGTCGACGTGGCCGGTGCCCTCGCGGCCGTCGGCGCACGCGCGCTCGTCGCGACGGAAGGCGGGCGACTCGTCGGGGAGTTGCAGGCCAAGGGCGGCCACTGGCACCGCTTCCCAGCGGCCTCGAAGAATCCGGCGCGGATGGCCGTGAACGTGCTGCGGCTGATGGCGCTCTGCCGCCGCGAGGGCGTGCAGATCATTCATGCCCGCTCGCGCGCCCCCGCCTGGGTCGCCCTCGGCGCGGCCCGCCGCCTCGGGATCCCGTTCGTGACCACCTATCACGGCAGCTATTCCGGCCGCTCCAACGTGAAGGTGCTGTACAATTCGGTGATGGCCCGCGGCGACGTCGTGATCGCGAACTCGCATTACACCGCCGACCTGATCCACCGGCTGCACGCCGAGCAGGCGGGCGACCGGGTCCGGGTCATCCATCGCGGCACGGACCTCACCGTGTTCAATCCCGTGGCGGTCGGGGCGGCCCGGGTCGAGGCCCTGCGCCGGAGCTGGGCCGTAGCCCCGCACGAGCGCGTGATCCTGCTGGCGGCGCGCCTCACCGCCTGGAAGGGCCATCGCGTCCTGATCGAGGCCGCCGCGCAGATGCGCGACCGCGGCGTCCCCGACCTCGCCGTCGTGCTGGCGGGGGATCCCCAGGGCCGCGTATCCTACGAGCGCGAACTCGACGCGCTGATCGCCGCGCGGGGGCTCGGCGGCATCGTCCGCCGAGTCGGGCATTGCACTGACATGCCGGCCGCCTTCCGGGGCGCCTCCGTCGTGGCCGTTCCGTCCGTGGAACCGGAGGCGTTCGGGCGCTCGGCCGTGGAGGCGCAGGCGCTCGGCACGCCCGTCGTGGTGTCCGACCTCGGGGCCGTGCCGGAAACGGTGCTCGCCCCGCCGCAGGTATCCGGGAGCCAGCGCACCGGATGGCACGTGCCGGCCGGAGACGCGGCCGCACTCGCCGCCGCGCTCACCGAAGCCCTGTCCCTCGGCGCCAGCGCCCGCGACGCCCTCGGCCGCCGGAGCCGCGCCCATGTCGAGGCGCACTTTTCCCTCGAGCGGATGGTCGGCGACACGCTGGCGGTCTATGCAGGGTTGCTCGGTCGGTCCCAGTGAGCGGCCCGGGATTTCCGAGTTCGGTCTCCGCACGCGGCCGCCGATTATTTTCGGCCGCGCCGGGCTAGCCCGTTGACTCTGGCCGTGGTTCCACCAACGTAGTAAGTCCGGATGAGACCGGAGCGGCTGGCGGTCAGGTGGTCCTTCCGGGGATCGTCCGTTCCGCCGATTCGCCGTTGCAGCAGGAGACTGAAGCCATTCGTAGACCGATGAGAGCCATGCCGGCCCCGCAGAAGGACGGGCCGCGCGCGAACCGCGACATTCGCGGTGTGCGGGAAGTGCAGCTGATCGACGATACCGGGCAGAACCGCGGCGTCGTCCCCTTCTTCGACGCCCTCACTCTTGCTGAGGAAGCCGGTCTCGATCTCGTGGAGATCGCGCCGAATTCCGTGCCGCCCGTCTGCAAGCTGCTCGATTACGGGCGCTTCCGCTTCAACGAGCAGAAGAAGCAGAACGAGGCCCGCAAGCGGCAGAAGACGGTCGAGGTGAAGGAGATCAAGCTCCGCCCCGGCATCGACAAGCACGATTACGACACGAAGATGAAGTCGGTGCACCGCTTCTTCGAGGAGGGCGACAAGGTCAAGGTGACCCTGCGCTTCCGCGGTCGTGAGATGGCTCACCAGGACATCGGCTTGCGCCTCCTAGAGCGCGTGAAGAGCGAGACCGCGGAGATCGCCAAGGTCGAGAGCGAGCCCATGCTCGAAGGCCGCCAGATGATCATGATCCTCGCGCCGCGCTGACGGCAGGATCTTCGGATTTCGGACCCGCGCCGCCTCCTCACCGGGGCGGCGTTTTCATGTTGGCGCTTCCGATAAGCGTCGCCGCGGATTATGGGCAGCCATGGCCCTCGCCCCCGACGAGATCGAACGCTACGCCCGCCACCTCGTCCTCGCCGAGGTGGGCGGACCGGGTCAGGCCCGGATCAAGGCCGCGCGGATCCTGGTCGTCGGGGCAGGGGGGCTTGGTGCGCCGCTCATCCAGTATCTGGCGGCAGCTGGAATCGGCACGATCGGCCTCGTCGACGACGACACCGTCTCCCTGTCCAATCTCCAGCGCCAGGTCATCCACGGCACGCCGGATCTCGGCCGGCCGAAGGTCGAGAGCGCCGCCGACGCGGTGGCGCGCCTCAACCCGCACGTGGCGGTGATCCGGCATCCGTTCCGGATCGATCCCGACAACGCGGTCGATCTCATCGGCGGCTACGACGTCGTCGCCGACGGGTCCGACAACTTCGCCACGCGCTACGCGGTGTCCGACGCCTGCTTCCACGCGCGGCGGCCTCTGGTGACGGCAGCGCTCGGCCGCTTCGACGGCACGTTGACCACGATCCGCGCGCACGAAGCGTCGCCCGACGGGACTCCGAACCCGACCTATCGCTGCCTCTTCCCGAACCCGCCGCCCGCCGGCAGCGTGCCCGCCTGCGCGGAGGCCGGAATCCTGGGGGCCTTGGCCGGCGTGATGGGCTCGCTGATGGCCCTGGAGGTGATCCGCGCCGTGGCGGGCTTCGGAGAGCCCCTGGTCGGACGCCTGCTAATGGTCGATGCCCGCGCCATGCGGTTCGAGACGTTGCGCTACGGGTGGGATCCCGAGAATCCGCTCAGCGGCACCGGCGCCTCAGCCGCCTAGCGGGACCGGCGGCATCCAGGGGCCTTCGGCCTCCACCTTGCCGAGGCAGCATTTCTTGAACTTCTTGCCCGAGCCGCAGGGACAGGGATCGTTGCGGCCGACATCCTTGAACGGATTGCGCTGCGGCTCACCGGCCCCTTCCTCGGTCCAGTCGAGGGCCTCGACCGGATCGTCGAGGTAGCCGTACTGGTACGGTCCGAGGCGATCCCGGTCGTCAGGCTTCGCCTCTGCCTTGCGCAGCGTTTCCTTGAACCAGTCGGCGTCGCTCACCTCGTCGGTGAGGCGGCCATCGGCGCGGGCCGCGGCCGCCCGAGGGGCCAGATCCCGGAAGCCCAGATGCGCAATCGTCTCCTCCCAACCGACCCAGACCGGCGCCTCCTCGACGGCGGCCTGCGCATCGTCGAACCGGACCAGCAGGTCGTGCATCGCAGCCCGGTCGATCCGGCCTTCCAGGGTCAGGAAGGTGCAGGCGCTGAGCAGGGCCATGCGGGCGAAATCGTCGACGGTGCTGTCGAGGATGAGCCGGAACAGCGGCTGCGGATCGCCGTCGAACAGGCTCGCCAGAACCTTGGCGAGGGTCGCGGTCAAGGCATCGCCGATGACGGCGTCGAGGGTCTCCTCATCCTGCCGGAGCAGCCTGAGGAGCGGCGCCAGGGCGCGGGTGTCCCGGGCATGCGCCAGGACGTGCAGGCCCCAGAACAGGAGATTTGCCTCATCGGGCGCGAGTTCGCGCCCGTCCGCGGCCGCCTCGAGCAGCGGCAGGGTTGCCTCGGCCACGGCGGCGGGATGCTGAAGCGCCTCCCGCAGCGCCGCCTTCGGCCGGTACTCGGCCGCCGCGAGATCCGCGATAAGTAGGGCGATCCGGTCCATGGCGTTCCTCAGGTCCGGAGGGTCGCGCCCGTCCGGCGGGAGACCTCGGCGACGATCCGGGCGCTCACGGCCTCGATCTCAGCGTCGGTCAGGGTCCGCTCCACCGGCTGAAGGCGCACGGCGATCGCCACCGACTTGGAGCCCTCGGGCACGCCGGGTCCCTCGTAGAGGTCGAACACGTCGACCCCGGTGACGAGCTTGCGCTCGGCATTCTGGGCGGCCTTCACGAGGTCGCCCGCCGGCACGTCGCGGCCGACCACGAAGGCGAAGTCCCGGGACAGGGGCTGGAATTCCGAGAGCGCCAGTGTCGGCTTGGCCTTGGTCGGCTTGTGCTTGGGCAGCGGGAGGGCGTCGAGCACGATCTCGAAGGCCACGAGGTTGCCCTTGAGATCGAGGGCCTGCAGCGTCCGCGGATGCACCTCGCCGAACCAGCCGATCTCGGTCTTCGGGCCGAAGCGCAGGGTGCCGGAGCGGCCGGGATGCAGCCAGGACGGGCCACCCGCCGTGATCTGGAGGCCGCCCGTCGGCACACCGAGGCTGCCGAGCAGGGCCAGGGCATCGGCCTTGGCATCGAAGGCATCCACGGTCTGGCCTGCACCATCCCAGTGCCGTCCTGCGCCGGCCAGGGTCGCGCCTCCGCGGCGGACCGCTGCCGCACGGATGCTCTGGCCCTCCGGCTCGTCCGAGGCGAAGCACTGGCCGACCTCGAACAGGGCTGCGTCCGGATAGCCGCGGTCGGCATTGCGCTGGGCCGCGCGCAGGAGGCCCGGCAGCAGGCTCGGCCGCATGTCCGACAGCTCCGAGGCGATGGGGTTGGCCAGGACGAGATCGGCGCCGCCGCCGCCGAACAGCTCGGCATCCGCGTGCGGGACGAAGGACCACGTCACCGCCTCCATCAGGCCCCGGCTGGCCAGCGCCCGCTTCGCGGTCCGGGTGCGCTTCTGCATCACCGTGAGGAGAGGCCGGCCGATCCCGGCGAGCCGGGGCAGCGGCTTGGCCTCGATCCGATCCAGACCGGCGATGCGAACCACCTCCTCGACGAGGTCGGCCTTGCCTTCGACGTCGGGCCGCCAGGACGGCGTCAGAACCTTCACCCGGTCCCCGGTGCCCGAGACGTGGAAGCCCAACGTCTCCAGGATCAGCTTCATCTCGATGCGAGGCACCTCGATGCCGGCGAGGCGACGGACCTCGGTCCAGGGGAAGTCGATGATGTGCTCCGAATCCGGCGGCTCACCGGCGATCCGCGCCTGGGTCGGCGTGCCGCCGCAGAGATCCACCACCAGACGGGACGCGAGGTCGAGGCCCGGGAGCGTGAAGGCCGGATCGACGCCGCGCTCGAACCGGTATCGCGCATCGGTGATGATGCCGAGGCGACGGCCCGACTGGGCGATGTTGGCCGGGTCCCAGAGCGCCGATTCGATCAGGACGTCCGTCGTACCGGCGTCGCAACCGGAGTGCTGGCCGCCCATGATGCCGGCGATGGATTCCACGCCGTTCCGGTCGGCGATCACCACGGTCTCGTCGGTGAGCGCGTGGGTGCGCCCATCGAGGGCGAGGAGGCTCTCGCCGCTCTGCGCCCGCCGCACGGTAAGCGGTCCCGAGACCTTCGCCGCATCGAAGACGTGCAGCGGTCGGCCGCGGTCGAAGGTGACGTAGTTGGTGATGTCCACCAGGGCGTTGATCGGGCGCAGGCCGATCGCCCGCAGCCGGGCCTGCATCCAGGCCGGCGACGGGCCGTTCCTGACCCCTCGCACCAGCCGCACGGCGAACAGCGGGGCGAGATGACGGTCGTCCGGCGCGAAGGCCAGCTCGACCTCGACGGGACAGGCGCCTTCGCCGCGCACACCCGGCAGGGTCTCGCGCTTGAGTGTGCCGATGCCGGCGGCGGCGAGGTCGCGGGCGATGCCGTGGACGGAGGTGCAGTCCGGGCGATTCGGCGTGAGGTTGATCTCGATCACCGGATCGTCGAGCCCGGCATAGAGCGCGTAGGGCTGCCCGATCGGCGCGTCGGTCGGCAGTTCCATGATGCCGTCATGGTCGTCGCCGAGGCCGAGTTCCGCGCCCGAGCAGAGCATGCCGCGGCTCTCGACGCCGCGGATCGTGCCCACGGACAGGGTGATGGCCTTGCCCGGGACGTAGGTGCCCGGCGGTGCGAAGACCGAAACGAGGTCGGCCCGGGCATTCGGCGCGCCGCAGACCACCTGCACCGGCTCGCCGGCGCCGGTATCGACGGTGCAGACCCGCAGGCGGTCGGCGTTGGGATGCTGCTCGGCCGTAAGGATGCGGGCGATAACGTAGGGCTTGAGCGCGGCGGCCTTGTCGTCGACGCCCTCCACCTCCAGGCCGATCCGCGTCAGCGTATCGGCGATGGTGTCGAGGCTGGCCTCGGTGTCGAGGTGATCCTTGAGCCAGGAGAGGGTGAATTTCATGATGGACCTTCGAGAGCCTGACGTCGGCTCGACCGTCGGAGGAACAGGATCACGGGGCCTTCATCGGAGCCGGACGGCGGCGGCGAGGGCGTAGGCGGCTCAGCCGGACAGGCCGCCCACCAAGCTCGGCACGTCGAGCGGTCGGAAGCCGTAATGGTCGAGCCAGCGGACGTCGGCCTCGAAGAACGGCCGGAGGTCGGGCATGCCGTATTTCAGCATGGCGATCCGGTCGATGCCGACGCCGAAGGCGAAGCCCTGGACGGCGTCCGGATCGAGGCCGCAATTGCGCAGCACGTTCGGGTGCACCATCCCGCAGCCGAGGATCTCCAGCCAGTCGTCGCCCTCGCCGAAGCGGATCTCGCCGCCCTTGCGCGAGCACTGGATGTCGACCTCCGCGGAGGGCTCGGTGAAGGGGAAGAAGGACGGGCGGAAGCGCATCTTGACGCCTTCCACCTCGAAGAACGCCTTGCAGAACTCCTCCAGCACCCATTTCAGGTTGGCGATGTTGGCGGCCTTGTCGATCACCAACCCTTCGACTTGGTGGAACATCGGCGTGTGTGTCTGATCGGAATCGTGCCGGTAGGTCCGGCCCGGGATGATCACTCGGATCGGCGGCGTCTGAGACCGCATCGTCCGCACCTGAACCGGCGACGTGTGAGTGCGCAGCACCTTGCGCTTCCCGTCCTTGTCGGGCGCCAGGAAGAACGTGTCGTGCATCTCACGGGCCGGATGGCCGGGCGGAAAGTTGAGGGCGGTGAAGTTCAACTCGTCCGTCTCGATGTCCGGACCCTCGGCGACCGAGAAGCCCATATCGGCGAAGATCGCGGTGATCTCGTCGATCACCTGGGAGATCGGGTGGATCCGGCCACGCACCTCCGGCGCCTCGCGGACCGGCAGGGTCACGTCCACCCGTTCGGAGGCGAGGCGGGCCTCCAGGGCAGCCTCGGCGAGGGCGGTCTTGCGGGCCGTGACGGCGCCCTGGACCCTGTCGCGCAGGCCGTTGATGAGCGGGCCGCGTTCCTTGCGCTCCTCGGGCGTCATGGAGCCGAGGGTCTTCAGCAAATCCGAGACGCTGCCCTTCTTGCCGAGCGCGGCGACGCGGACCGCGTCGAGGGCCGCCTCGTCGGATGCCGCGCCCACCTGGGCCAGGAGATCGCGTTCGAGGGTGTCGAGATCGGTCATCGCTGTCTTCGAACAGGGTTGGCTGAGTCGGCCGTCGCGGCCGTGCTCTGGCGCGTTGTGCGCCCGGGCGCAAGCGCGGGACCAAGCCCACGACCGCGCAAACGACGAAGGCGCGGCTCCCCCGGGGAACCGCGCCTTCCGTACGTCTCGCTTCAGGCCTGGATCAGGCGGCCTTGGCGGTGGTCTGCGGTAGCGCGGCCTTCGCCTTCTCGACGACGGCGGCAAAGCTCGCCGGCTCGTGGATCGCCAGCTCGGACAGGGCCTTGCGGTCGACGACGATGCCGGATTTCGCGAGACCGTCGATGAAGCGCGAATAGGTCAGTCCGTGCTCGCGGACCGCCGCGTTGAGGCGCTGGATCCAGAGGGCGCGGAACGTGCGCTTCTTGTTCTTGCGGTCGCGGTAGGCATACTGCATGCCCTTCTCGACCGCCTGCTTGGCGATCCGGATCGTATTCTTGCGCCGGCCGTAATAGCCCTTGGCGGCCTTCAGAACTTTCTTGTGCTTCGCGTGACTGGTCACGCCGCGCTTGACGCGGGCCATCGGTTATCTCCTGGATTCGACGAAAGACAGTGGCAACGGGTGTCGAAGGACTTACCGCGCGTTCGGCAGGAAGTACTTCTTCACGTTGGCGGCATCGCCCTCGAACAGGGTCGTGGTGCCGCGCAGGTTGCGGATCTGCTTGGTCGTCCGCTTGATCATCCCGTGGCGCTTGCCGGCCTGGGCGTACATCACCTTGCCGGTGCCGGTGATCTTGAAGCGCTTCTTCGCGCCCGATTTCGTCTTCAACTTGGGCATTTGGCTCTCCGTTGCGCGAAAGTCCCGCAGGCCGACCCGCGAGGGTCGGTTCAGGTTCGCGCGCTGATGCTTCTGGTGGAGCAGCACGAGCCGCCACGGCAGCCCTATCGGCCGGGCGGTTCGACGCGGGGCGGCTTATGACAGAAAGCTGACGCGACGGCAACGTCCATGCCGCTGCCGGCGCCCCAGCCTTGCGGCGGCGCCGAGCCCGGAGCGGCACCCTCTGAGTCGGAGGAATTCGGGGACAGCTTGCGCGGTGCACAAAACGGTGAGCGACAGCGGGGGGCCAGGAACCATAACCTTGGCCGTCCGTTTCATTCATGTCCCGCTCAGGCCGGCAGGGGTAGACCCCCCGTCAAAATCGGCCAACCAGGAGACACTTCGTGCGCATTGCCCAGATCGCTCCGTTGTCGGAGGCCGTCCCTCCGAAGTTCTACGGCGGCACCGAGCGCGTCGTCAGCTGGATTACAGAAGAACTCGTCCGCCAGGGTCATGAAGTCACGCTCTTCGCCAGCGGAGACTCCGAGACGACTGCCAAGCTCGCGGCCTGCACGCCGGAGGGCCTGCGCTTGCTCGGCTACCGGGATCACACCGCCAGCCACTTGGCGATGCTCCATCAGGTGCACCGCCGCGCGCACGAATTCGACATCCTTCACTTCCACATCGACCTGCTTCAGTACCCGATGTTCGAGGATCTGAACCACAAGTGCATCACCACGATGCACGGTCGCCTCGACGTGCCGGATTTCATGCCGGTCTATCGCACCTTCACGGGCATGCCGCTGGTCTCGATCTCCGACAACCAGCGCCTGCCGATGCCGTCGACCTCTAACTGGCTGGCGACGATCCATCATGGCCTGCCGGCCGAGAACTGCCCGTACTTCCCGGAGGCCAAGGGCGGCTACCTCGCCTTCCTCGGCCGGATCTCGCCCGAGAAGCGGCCCGACCGTGCGATCGAGATGGCGATCCGGTCCGGTACGCCGCTGAAGATCGCCGCGAAGGTCGACAAGGCCGACCAGGATTACTGGGACGAGGTCATCGAGCCGATGACCCACCACCCGCTGATTGAGTACATCGGCGAGATCAACGAGGAGCAGAAGAAGGATTTCCTCGGCAACGCGCTCGCACTCGCCTTCCCGATCGACTGGCCGGAGCCCTTCGGCCTCGTGATGATCGAGGCGATGTCGGCCGGAACGCCGGTGATCGCCTTCCGCAACGGCTCCGTGCCGGAGGTCATCAAGGATGGCGTCGGCGGCGTGCTCTGCACCACGATGGACGACGCCGTCGCCGCGGTCGCCCAGGTCAAGGCCATGAGCCGCGCCGGTGTCCGCCGCCACTTCGAGAGCCAGTTCACTGCCGAGTGCATGGTCAAGAAGTACGTCGCCGCCTACCAGGACCTGCTGGCCCGGGGCGCGGACGTGATCAAGCTGCCGACCTCCGGCTTCAAGCCGCAATATGGTGAGGTGAATGGCTCCGCCCGGCCGGCGATTCCGGTCGCCGCGATGCCGGCTTGAAACCCGGCACCGGGCTTGCGAGGCGGGACCGGGTCGGCCTAGCGTCTTAAAGGCGACTCATCCGTAGGGTGAACAAGGGCTGCTGCATCGCAAGGATGCGGCAGCCCTCTCGATTCGTACCTCTCTCTTGCACCTGGAGATGCCCTGCATGGCGGCGGACAACACGGCAGCGGCCCACGATGCGAAGGCCCGGACCGCGGCGAGCGCCGGAAGCGTGGCGCACGGCTTCCAGGACGCGGACGACGTGCTCCCGACCTATCACATCGAGGCCCAGACCTCCCTGGTCGAACGTCCTCTGCGCGCCCTGAAATTCGGCGAAGCCTTCGGGGTCCTCGATTCCTACGGCGACATCGGTGTCCAGCCCGGTCCCGAGGGCCTCTATTTCCAGGACACGCGCTACCTCTCGCGCCTGGAACTGACCGTGGAAGGCCAGCGCCCGCTGATGCTCTCCTCGGTGATGCAAGATGACAACGGTGCGCTCAGCGTCGACATGACGACGCCCGACATCCGCCTCGACGCGCATGACGAGACGGCGATCCCCCGCGAGACGATCGCGATCGAGCGCACCAAATTCCTGTTCCGCGGCACCTGCTACGATAGGATCGGCCTGCGCTCCTTCGATTCGAAGCATCGCCGCCTGCGCATCGCCGTGACCTTCGACGCCGACTTCCGCGACCTGTTCGAGGTGCGCGGCACGGATCGGCCGCAGCGCGGCAAGCGTGGGGTCCTCGTGGCGAGCGACCGGGAAGTCCAGTTCCGCTATGTCGGCCTCGACGAGATCGTGCGGACCACGGCCCTGCATTTCGGGCCGACCCCGGACCTGATCGAGCCGGGCCGCGTCGCCTTCGACGTGTCGCTGCCTCCGGGCGGCCGCGCGTCGCTGTTCATCCGCGTCGCCTTCGAGGCGCATCGCGCCTTCACCAAGCCGCCCGGCGACACGATGGTCGGCGAGGATGCGGCCGCCAAGCTGACCCTCGCGGCCAATGTCGGGGGGGCGCGCCGCGAGTCGAAGGACCTCGGTGAAGGGATGATCTTCGCCCGCGCCTACCGCGACGCGCGGCGCGATCTGCGGGCGCTGACCGCTGGCATCACCACGATCATCTCGTCGAACGATCAGTTCAACGAGGGCCTGTGCCGCGCCACCGCCGACCTCTACATGCTGGCGAGCCGCACCCCGGAGGGCATCTACCCGTTCGCCGGCATCCCCTGGTACTCCACGGTGTTCGGCCGGGACGGCATCATCACGGCGTTGATGGCCCTGTGGATCGATCCGAAATTCGCCCGCGGCGTGCTGCGCTACCTCGCCGCGACGCAGGCCAAGGCGGTCGACCCGGCGGCCGACGCACAGCCCGGGAAGGTCCTGCACGAGACCCGCCGCGGCGAGATGGCGATGCTCGGAGAGGTGCCGTTCCGCCACTATTACGGAACGATCGACGGCACGCCGCTCTTTGTGATGCTCGCCTGGGAGTATTATGCGGTCACCGGAGATCTGGAGACTGTCCGGGCGATCTGGCCGGCGCTGGAACTCGCCCTCGAATGGATGGACCGCTACGGCGACCGCGACGGCGACGGCTTCGTGGAATACGCCCGCGATACCGACAAGGGGCTGGAGAACCAGGGCTGGAAGGACAGCCACGATTCGATCTTCCATGCCGACGGCCAGCTCGCCAAGGGTCCGATCGCCCTCTGCGAGGTGCAGGGTTACGTCTACGCGGCCAAGCACGGCATGGCGAAGCTCGCCGCCCTCCTCGGGCACGATCCGATGGCCGAGCGCCTGACCCAGGAGGCGGCGCGCCTGCGCGAGCGGTTCGACGCGGCCTTCTGGAACGAGGAGATCGGCACCTACGCGCTCGCCCTCGACGGCGCGAAGAAGCAGTGCGCGGTGCGCTCGTCCAATGCCGGCCATGCCCTGTTCACCGGCATCGCCAAGCCCGAGCGGGCGTCGCGTGTCGCCGAGACGCTGCTGGGCAAGGACGGATTCAACGGCTGGGGGGTGCGGACCATCGCCAAGGGCGAGGCGCGCTACAATCCGATGTCCTACCACAACGGCTCGATCTGGCCGCACGACAACGCGCTGATCGCGATGGGTCTGGCGCGCTACGACCGCAAACACGAGGCCGCGCGCATCTTCCAGGGGATGTTCGACACCTCGCTCTACCAGGACCAGAAGCGGCTCCCGGAGCTGTTCTGCGGCTTCATGCGTCGCAAGCAGCGCGGGCCGGTCTCGTACCCGGTGGCCTGCAGTCCGCAGGCCTGGGCGGCGGCGGCGCCGTTCGCGTTCCTCGCGGCCTGCCTCGGCCTCGAGCTCGACCACAACCGCAACCGCGTCCGCCTGAAGAACCCGATCCTGCCGTCCTTCCTCGACGGCGTGACCCTCTACAACGTCAGGCTCGGCGGCTCGCGCCTAGACATCCGCTTCCAGCGCTACGACGACGACGTCACGGTCTCTGTGCTGCGCCGACACGGCGACGTGCAACTGGTGGTGACCAAGTAGGGCACCGCGCGGGGCTCCCGGGACGGCCCGCTTCGGGGTAAGCGGGCCGTGCGGCGCGTCACGCCGCCGAGGACGGGTTCATGCCGGCTGATCATCACGCTCCCGACGCGGCCCTGCGCCTCGCACAGGACCTGATCCGCTGTCCCTCCGTCACCCCGGAAGATCGCGGCGCCCTCGACGTGGTCGCCGACGTACTCCGGGCCGCCGGCTTCACCGTCGAGCGCCCGGTCTTCTCGGAGCCCGGCTATCCCGATACGCCGAATCTCTACGCGCGCGTCGGGCACGCAAGCCCATGCCTGGTCTTTGCCGGACACACCGACGTCGTGCCGGAGGGCGACGGCACCTGGCAGCACGGCCCGTTCGATGGCGCGGTCGCCGACGGGAAGCTCTACGGCCGGGGCGCCGCCGACATGAAGGGCGGGATCGCCTGCATGCTGGCCGCGACGCTTTCCTTCCTGGAGCGGCGAGACGCCGACGTCCCAGGCTCCATCGCCTTCCTGATCACCGGCGACGAGGAAGGGCCGGCGGTGAACGGCACCGTGAAACTGCTCGCCTGGGCGCGGGCACGGGGCGAGCGGTTCGACCATTGCGTGCTCGGGGAGCCGACCAATCCGGGCCGGCTCGGCGAGATGATCAAGATCGGCCGGCGCGGCTCGCTCACCGGCAAGCTGACGGTTCTCGGCCGTCAGGGCCACGTCGCCTATCCCCACAAGGCCGAGAACCCGATCCCGGGCCTGCTGCGCCTCGCCTCGGCACTGATCGCCGAGCCGCTGGACGGCGGGACCTCGCATTTCGATGCGTCGAACCTGGAATTCACCACGATCGACGTGGGCAACCCCGCCACCAACGTGATCCCGGCGACCGCGCGGGCGACGTTCAACGTGCGCTTCAACGATGACTGGACCGCGGAGAGCCTGGGTGCCGAGATCCGCCGGCGCCTGGAACTGGCAGCCGGAAACGCCGTGCGCTTCAGCCTCGACCTTCAGCCGTCGAACGCCCCGGCCTTCCTCACCCAGCCGGACGCCTTCGTCGATCTCGTGTCCGAGGCGATCCGGGCGGAGACCGGCCTGACACCCACGCTCTCGACCACGGGCGGCACGTCGGATGCCCGCTTCATCAAGGATGCCTGCCCGGTGATCGAGTTCGGCCTCGTCGGCGAAACCATGCATCAGGTCGACGAGTGCGTGGCGGTCGCCGATCTGGAGCGGTTGACGGCGATCTACGGGCGGGTGCTGGAGGCCTATTTCACGGGCTCGTAATCCACGCCCACGAAGGTCAGTCCCGCCGCCGGAGCCAGCGGTCCGCACCGGCGCTTCTCGCCCGAGGCGAGGATGTCGGCCACGTCGTCCGCCGAGAGGCGCCCGCAGCCCGCGAGCATCAGGGTCCCTACCATCGCCCGCACCTGATGGTGCAGGAAGGAGCGCGCCGAGGTCGCCACCACGATCTCGTCGTGCAGCGCCATCCGGGCACGGGTCACGTCGAGCTGCTCCAGCGTCCGCACCGGGCTGTTCGCTTGGCATTCGGCGGCCCGGAAGGCCGAGAAGTCATGGTGTCCGACGAGGTGCTGGGCGGCGGCGTGCATCAAATCCGCATCCAGAGGCCAGGGCACGTGCCAGACATGAGCCCGCGTCAGCGCCGCCGGGCTGCGCCGGTTGAGGATGCGGTAGCGGTAGTGCCGCCGGATGGCCGAGTGGCGGGCGTCGAAACTCTCCCGCACGATCTCGGCGGAGAGGATCGCCACCGGCTGCGGCCGCAGGTGGGCGTTCAGGGCGTCTCGAACCGTGTCGGTCCGCCAGTCCCTGGAAAGATCGAGATGGGCCACCTGATGGATGGCGTGTACGCCGGCATCGGTGCGGCCGGCGCAGGTGAGCCGCGCATCCTCTCCGGAGAAGCGCGTGACCGCCGCCTCGATCGCGCCCTGGACCGTCGGTTCGTCGGCCTGCCGCTGCCAGCCGCAGAATGGGCCGCCGTCGTATTCGATGACGAGCTTGTAGCGGGGCATCAGCCGAGGCGGGCGCCGGCCGTCAGGCGGGCGCCGCGGACGAACTCGGCGCCGCTCGCGCTGCCGCCCTTGCCGGCGCGGCGCAGCTCAGTCAGCCGCAC
>NZ_JBFUGA010000040.1:0-47416 GCF_056403155.1 Methylobacterium sp. P3_A11 | reverse complement strand
TCGATGGCTTCTACAATCCCCGACGCCGTCACTCGGCACTCGGCTTCACAAACCCCACCCAGTTCGAGAGGGGCATCGCCCACCAAACCGCTCTCCACTGAACTGAAGCAAGTCCACTTGTGGGTAGCGACGTTATCGAGGATGGCGTGGATCGCCTTGCCGGGCGGAACGGCGGCCTCGATGGCGTTGAGGAATCGGATGAACTCGCCATTCCGGTGGCGCCGCATGCAGCGGCCGAGCACGGTGCCCGCCAGGATGTCGAGGGCGGCAAACAGCGTCGTGGTGCCGTGACGGGTATAGTCGTGGGTCTGGGCGACGGGATGAGCGCGGGCGAGCGGCCTGTCGGGGCGGGTCCGCTCCAACGCCTGGATCTGGCTCTTCTCATCGATGGACAGCATCACCGCATGGGCGGGTGGGTCCATGTAGAGGCCGACGACATCCTCGACCTTGGCGGCGAAGGTGGGATCGCGTGAACGTTTGAACGTGCGCAGCCGGTGCGGCCGGAGGCGGTGGGCCGCCCAGATCCTTTGCACTGCGCGCGACGAGATCCCGACAACGCGGGCGACGGCACGGCCGGTCCAGTGCGTGACCTCGCCCGGTGGCTGCGAGCAGGTCAATGCCAGCACCGCGGCCACCGTCTCGGTCGGATGAGGCGGCGTGCCGGGCGGACGCGTCTTGTCGCGCAGCAGGCCATCGACGCCCGGCCCGGCGTGGCGCCGCTGCCGGCGCCATACGGCTGGTCGGCTGACGCCCGCCCGCCGGGCCACGTCCTGGACGCTCAGGCGCTCAGCCGAGAGCAGGACGATGCAGGCGCGCTGGATATGCTTGAGCGGGCGCGATCGATCCTCGGCGATCGCCATGAGCCGGGTCGTGTCGGCTGCATCAGGAAGAACGCAGACGGTCCGAGCCATCGCCCAGACTCACACACCTCATCCCGCGCGTTAACCCTTCGTCCGCGTCACTGCACCAGCGGCTGCTGCTCACTAAGGTCCAGATGGGGCGGTGAGCAGCCTTCGACGCTGCGGACAGAAACGGACGTTCAAGCCAGCAGCGATTGGTCTGATTTGAGCCCGCCTTTAGCAGACCGCCGTTTGTGGCTGCTGCTTCGCACTGGGGCGTTCCGCGAGGGCAAGCCTTATCGGACCGTTAGACACACTGCGCGCTTCCGGGCCGAACCGAGCCGTTGTCCCATTCGGTCAAGCTGCTTTGCTCAGCTTCAGTATGCTGCCGCGCGCCGCGATCCGATGTGGCTCCCGAAGTTTTCTCTGTGCTGACGGGCGGCAAAGCTGGTCCGGCGAGAGGGCGCTGCATTCGGCGCGTCTAGGGGATCGAGATTTTTCCTGAAGCCGCCTGCCTGAGCGGGCAATTCCGAGGAGACGGTCATGGATGTCACCAGACGGATCTTCGCCGCCGGCGCCGCTACGATCCCGTTCGTCGGCTCGAGCCTGCCTCTCGCCCGGGCTCAGAGCACAGCCCAGGATGCGCCACTCATCGGCAACAACGCGGTGGCCGATCCGCTGGAGCTGGCGACGGACGCCTACATCTACGGTTACCCGCTCATCACCATGGAGATGACCCGGCGCGTGCTCACCAACGTCGCCGCGCCCGAGGGCAAGGGCGCTCCCATGGGCCAGTTCGCCAACATGCGAGAATATCCGGACGCGAAGTTCCGGGCCGTCACCGCGCCCAACGCCGACACGCTGTACTCCAGCGCCTTCGTCGATGTCGGGACCGAGCCGCACCTTCTCAGCATCCCGGAGGAGCACGGGCGATACTACCTCATGCCGATGCTGAGCGCGTGGACGAATGTCTTCGCCGTGCCGGGCAAGCGCACGACCGGAACCGGGCCGCAGACCTACTTCATCGCCGGACCCGGCTGGAGCGGCAGCGTGCCGTCCGGCGCCAAGCTGATCCAGGCGCCGACCAACCTGATCTGGATCCTCGGCCGGACCTACTGCACCGGCACGCCGGAGGATTACAGGACAGTGCACGCGCTTCAGGACCAGTACCGGCTCATCCCGGCGAGCGCGGCCGGCAAGCCGTACACGCCGCCTCCGGGGCGGGTCGATCCGAGCGTCGACACGAAGACGGCGGTGCGTGAGCAGGTCAACCGCATGGATGCGACGACCTACTTCAACCTGCTGGCCACTCTGATGAAGGACAATTCACCGGCACTCGCCGACGGGGTTCCGGTCGCCAAGATGGCCTCGCTCGGCATCGTACCAGGCCAGCCCTTCGATCCGGCACGCCTGCCGCCTGCCACCCGCGAGGCAATCGCGCAGGCGCCGAAAGAGGCCATTCCTCGCATCATGGGGCACATGAAGTCGGCGGGACAGCATGTAAACGGCTGGACCTTCACGACTGACGGCGGCGATTACGGCAAGGACTACCTGCAGCGCGCTCTGGTGACGGCGGTCGGGCTCGGCTGCAACTTGCCGCAGGACGCAGTCTACCCGGTGGCCACCGTTGATGCCGCAGGCCGTCGCCTGACCGGCGCCTCGAAGTACGTGATGCGCTTCCCAGCGGGCGAATTGCCGCCCGTCAACGGCTTCTGGTCGTTGACGATGTATGACGCGGACTACTTTTTCGTCGAGAACCCACTCAACCGCTCCTCGGTGAGCCCGCGCGACAGCCTCAAGGCGAACCCGGACGGCTCGATCGATCTCCTCATCCAGCATGAGAGCCCTGGCGCGCAGCGGGAGGCGAACTGGCTACCTGCCCCGGCCGGGCCTTTTATCCTGATGCTCCGCACCTACTGGCCGAAGGACGTCCTCCTGAACGGCTCCTGGGCGCCGCCGCCGGTCACCCGCAGCTCCAGCGCCACGCTCTAGGTCGCACGGCCGGATCCCTGCTTGAGAGGCAGCGCTGCATAACGCCCAGTCCGCGAACGTCCGCCCTCGACGGTGATGCAGTTTGTTGCGACCGTCTCGCCGAAGGTAGGCTCCTCACCCGTTTCAAACCCCTAACAGCCGATCCGCATGGTTCAGTTTGGGTATTGCCCAGGCGGACTATAGACACCGGTCTGTTTCGGGTATCTGCTGGAACCAGCCAAAACGGACTTTATCAAGCAAACAACCCATAACAAACCGGCAAGCGAGAAAGCCACGAAGCGGACATCGTGAGGGTCTGCAACGGGTCGAGAGCGGGCGCCGCGGCGACGTCCGCTTCTCTGCATTGCCGCCCGAAAGCGGACCCGCTGAAATCCACCCTGAGCGGATGTCCCGTTTAGGACCCAACTCGGCCACCGAGAGCGCAGTCAGCGTCGCTCCAAAGCGGCCGTTCGTCAGCCGTCTGGCAACTTCGGCTCGGGGTGGAGAGCGGGCATTCGCCCGAGCTACCGCGACGGGCTGCTCCCTCGCTGAAAGCAGACCTTCGCCGACTGGGCGTTATGGAGCGTCACAATCTGCTGCGATGATCGGGAGCACGAGGGCAAACAGTCCATCGGCTCTGCTTCAGACGTCTAACTGATGGCGATGTCCCTCCTGATCAAGCAACTCGAACAAGAGTGACTAGAATTTTCGTCACGTCGATTGGCGAAGGCGGAGGGAGACGGCCATGAACACACCTCTACTAGCCCTGTCCCTTTTGGCTGCCCTGGCCGGCGGGGCCGTTTCGATGCCTGCCAGCGTATTCGCAGGGTCCTCCGAGGACGTCCAGACGGCCATGCAGCACCTGAAGGCGAAGACCGCTGAACTCGGTGTTCCGAGCGTGAAGGGGGAGGATGCCGTCGCCGGAAAGACCGTCCCGGCCCTCTATTTCGGCCAGACCAAGATGAACGGCAATTTCGCCGTGGTGGACGCCGTGCAGAAGGAGGTGGGCGGGACCGCGACGCTGTTCGTCAGGAGCGGCGGTGAGTTTGTGCGCGTCGCCACGAACGTCAAGAAGGATGACGGCTCGCGGGCGATCGGCACCGTTCTCGATCCGAAGGGGAAAGCCTTCGCGGCGATCACGAAAGGCGACGCCTATTTCGGTGACGCCGACATTCTGGGCAAGCCCTACACGACGGGCTACGAGCCGATCCGCGATGCAAGCAGCGGCGTCATCGGGGTCTACTATGTCGGATACCCGAAGAAGTAGGGCTTGGCCTCAGGATGGGCTTGGTGAGCTAGGCCGCGACGCAGCGAAGCGTTCCAGCAGGGCTTGCACGTGTGGATTTCTCCAGACGACCACCAAGCCCGTTCCAAACGGATGGCGTAACATTTCGGAACGCCTCGGCCGGCGACGCCCTGGATGGGAGCCACCCGCTTGCTGACCCGGACACTGGCAAAGGTCAGGACCGGGATGAGCTTCAAGGTTCTGGCCTACAACATGAAGCGGATGACCCAGATGTGGCGCGAAGAGGTAGCGGCATGTTCAAGATGCTGGTGACATGGCCCGTGTTGCTGGTCCTAACCCCAACATTTCCTGCTCTTGCACAGAGGAGGCCCCCACCACCACATGAAGCGGCGGAGATCGAGGCCCTGGTTAACAAGGCATCCTACGTTCTGGAGGAACGGGGTAGCAAAGCGTTCGCGGATTTCCGGAAGAAGGGTAGCTCCTGGCGCTACGCGGATGTCTACCTGTTCGTAGTCGATATGCACGGCGTCGTGTTGTTCAACGCTGACCGCCCGGACCGCGAGGAGCGGGACTTCCTCGACGATCGCGACGCTGACGGGAAACGGTTCCACAGGGACTTCATCGAGGTCGTCAGCAAGTTTGGATCTGGCTGGGTCGATTACATGTTCCCCAAGCCCGGCCAATCCCACGCCAGCGTGAAGTGGAGCTACGTCTGTGCGACGCGGGTTGACGGTGTTGAGGCGCTCGTGGGCGCTGGCGTCTATGTCAATTAACACCGCCTCGGTCTCGGACGGAACGGCGACGAGACGAGGCCAGCCAATCGGCGCTGACGCAACCTCTTCGAAAGTCTAACATGCTATCGTGAGCGGTCCGTCGTCGCTGACATCCCGGACGACTGCTCAGGGTCGTGAGCGGTCTCTGCGGCTATGTCCGCTTCGATGCATACGCCGCCCTGAAGCAGACCGGCAAAAACCCACCCATCTGAGACGTTCGGTGGCGCCAAGGCATGCAACTGGACCTGGCCGAAAGCGGCCCGTCCGCTTCTGGACGGGAATTCGGGAAAGCGGACGTCGCCGCGTCGCCCGCTCAGGATCAATCTGCCGCCTATGACCTCACCGCAGACAACTCTTGGAGTGTGAGGTCGATTGCTCGGACGATCTGTGTAGCGGCACGCGCCACGGCAGGGTCTTGCGACATGGCGATCGCGGCCTGCTGCAGTGTACGGAATTGCTGAAGGCGCGCGCCTGGGTCGACGCCTTGAGCGATGGCAGACTGCACGAGGCCCTGAACCAACTCATATGCCAAGCGCTCGTCGAGGCACGGTGGCGTCCAGCCCGACGACGGCGGACAGGCTGTGTTCGTGTACTCTCCGGCTGTTGAGCTGGGTGGCTTACGCCACTTCGGATGACGCCGGCCACCCACTCGCTCGATCAAATCTTCATCCTCCGAGACGCCGCAGGCCACTCCGACGATTTCACCGCATCGCCACGTCGTGATGTAAGCCCGCTCGGTAAGCTGCAGGATGCTCGTCGGGAACGAAGTTAAGGATGTGGGCACGGACCGAAGGTGATCGGCTCATCATCACACGAACCCTGATAGCCCGGACAGCGTCAATCGCCGTCCAACGTGACTGCGCTCGCAACGGTATAGCCGCGCAAACCGTTCATGCGTTCCGTAAAGAAAACATGTCCTCCACCGGAGGCCTAAGCCGATGCTGGCCAAGCGATCTCAAGGAGATGGTGAGACAGAAAGCTCGACCGGAGCGGGTCAAGCGCTGATGATGGGGGAAGCTGTTGCCGGCGTCTTTGAAGAGCACGGCGGCGCCTTAAAAGGCCTCAGACTCGAGATGCTCGCCCATGGCCTCGCGAGGTTCGTCCAACCGCTCCTGAGCACCTGTACGACCGCGGATTGGATCAAGGCCATCAACGCTCGTCTCGACCTTCTGGAAGGCGACACCGTCAAGCCAAGACCTCGGCTTGTACAGTTTGAGGCAAACGGCGTTGCGGAGATGACCGCGCCGGTTCGCTGAGGTCGGATCACGGCTACACCGGTCGGGCGAGGCTTCGCGGCCTAGTAGAAGATATCCCGACGCAGGCTCTCGTCGCGCAGCTTGCCGTTGAAGCTCTCCCAAGACCAGTTCTCCCACGGCGATCGTGAAGCGATGTACTGGATCTGTGAACCAGCTTCAGCGATCAATTTGCCCAGCGCCGTCAAGATCATCTCAGGACCAACGCGTTGATGATCCGTTACCTGCCGTACGGATTACGTTCTCTGCCTTTTCGCACTGCCGGTCACTTACCTCGGCCGGCATCTGACTTCCTGAAGTGTCGCGCAGCGAACTTGCGCTGATCACAACCCACGTCTTTGGCGTCGTCAGGCCAAAGCGACGGCGTAGGAACATGGTTCCGAGCCCGGTTTTCGCTTGCCCTTAGCGGCCTCGCAGCTCGCTCAGAGCGCCGCGGCTGTCGGGGTGCGAAAAGCGTCGCGGCCTGATCGCCTGTCCTGTCGTCGCCGCCATCGCGGGCCGATCGCCGTCACCTCCTGTCGCGTAGTCGTGCGGAACGGTCCGTCGCAGCGGGGTGTTAGGAGGTAGTGATCACATGCGGAGCGTACATGGACATTTGGCAGCTGGTCGAGCGCGATCACGAGAACGTCGCTAGCTTAATCCGCGAGATCCCCTACGCGCTTAACAATCCTGGCGTAGTCGGCAGTCGAGAGCGACTGCTCGCCGACCTCATGGACGAGCTAGAATTGTATGCGATTGCTCTCGACGCGAGCCTGTATGGTCCTCTGAGCCGCGAGAACACAACACGAGCCCTGATCGACGAACTGCACCACGGACATGCGGAGTTTTGGCGACAGCTTCAACAACTCACCCGCTACCGCAAGAAGCACTCGGCTGGTTGGCTCGACACATTCGAAGATGTGACTTTCCTTGTCGATCAGCACCTGCATCGGCACGTGCATGAGTTGATCCCGGCAGCCCGCGCGCTGTTTTCGCCTGAGGAGATCAGCGCTGCGACACGCACTTACGTGCGCGCCAAGACGAACGCGCTGCAGAGCCGGCGGCGGCGAGGCGTCGGGGGCGGGATCATGTCGAGCGAGGCGGCTCTCATCACCACGGCCGCGGCAGCGGCGGCCGGGTTCGGCTACTTGGTGTGGCGCAGCGGCCTCTTTAATAGCAGGAGACCGCGCCACGCAGTTGGGGGCGGCGAGCGTCACGTCAGATAGGTAAGTCGATACGCCCAGCCTGCCGAGCTTTTGCCGAACCTCAGGCAACACGGCGCTTTTGACAGCTATGTGCCCTGCCTCATTGCGCGACATTCGGTTGAATCCGGCGGGCTGGTGCGCGTCGTCACCGCGGTACATGTAGGCCAAGGAAGTCGTCTCTGTCTCGAATGCAATACACGTCCCGATGTTCGACAGCCTGTCAGGATGCTGAAAAACAGCGGTGGTGGGCTCAGAATGAAAGCGGCAAGGGGCTCATGCTGAACCCCACCTGCCTACGGCGCTGGCTTCAACGGCGCCCAAGGCAGATGCCAGCGTGGCAAGGTGGACCGCTTCCTTGATCACTGGGCCTTATTCGGCCTGTGCCGGCAGCGGGTCGAGGCCTGCGTAGCACCACCGGCATCATGGGGGCATAGGTCAAGGGCACGATAACCGTGATTTATTATGCTCCCTCCGCCCGCAGAGCGCGGCTAAGCGAAAACTAGCCCCACTACCCACAAGTTGGACAGCGTGCCCATCAGGCGCAGGTCTGAGAACACCTTTGGTTTAAAGGTTCGGACCCGGTCGGTGAGGCCCACGGATCGGCTGCCCGCTTGGCGGCCCTGGCTCACCCCTCACGATGACGACCCAGGCTTCCACCCTCGTACAGGATGCGCGGCTGCCGGCCCGCATAGCTGACGCCGAGATCGAACCGCGCGGAGCCCGACTTGCGCGTGCCTCGAGCCGGGTTGGCGACCACAAAGTCGATGATCGAGCGCGCGGCGCATTTGACCTTGGGCACGTTGCAGATCACGCGCAGGGTCCCGGGCCGGATAGCGTACCGGCGCAGCGGCCACTGCCTAATAGCGGCTCGCTTCTCGTCGACGAGCCGCTCCTGCGTGTAAGGACGTCCGTAGAATTGCACCGTCGGCCCGTACATGTACGGGACGCCTGTGACCGCGCCGCCATCGTTCGAGGACCAGATCGCGAGGTACCGCTCGGCGATGATAGCCGTACGCCGCTGCATCTCCGCCCCCGACAGCGCCTGGGCTGGGGACGAACTCAGGGCGACGCAGGCGCAGAACAGCGGAATGAACGGCTTCGGCATGCACGGAACTCCTGGACGGATGCGGGGATCGCTCAGAACCGGCCACCGGGTCCGGAGAGCCAACGCATCAGACCGTCCGAAGCGGCGACGCTTTGGCGCCGCCTCGCGTGCGGCTTGTCCTCGGACGACCAGTCGGGCGCATCAGCGTTGACCTCACGGGCACTGCGCGGCGGAAAAGCGTCCCCGTCGAGGTCGTCGCGACCTGCCAGCCGCACCGACTTGTAGTGGCTTGGGACGGGTGATGTCGCGCGGCTGGGCTCGGGCCGCTGCGCAGCCAAGCGGGCTTCGTCGACGGCATCAAGCGAAGGCAGATGCCGCGACGGGGCGGGATGAGGTTTCGGGGTGCGGCGGCGGGCAGCTTCGACGACCCGAGCCCGGATGTGTCCACTGTCCTCGTTGAGGGCGCGCTGAGGCACATCCAGGGACCCGAGTCGAGTTCCCTGTACGCCCGACGCGACACTGGGCGCTGTGCGGGCGTGCAAGCCCCTATCAGCGAGCGTGATCCGGGACTGGCCCGTTCTCTTATCTGGCGGATGCACAGGCGCAGTCGGCAGGGTGGCCTGCGTAGCGGGACGCCTTTCCTCGCTCGCAGGCGACTTGGCTCTCTCCACGGGCTCGTCAGGAGGACCGGAGGTGAACCGGAGCTTCGGAGAGGCGGCTGGGATCGCGGCGGTCTTGACCGGATCCGACCAGGGCAGCGATCGCCCGTGTGCCTGAGCCCTCAGGCGCTCAGACAGAGAGGGTGTGGCCTCGCGCGATGCCCCCGTGACGTCCCTGCGAGCGTCACCGCGGGACATGTACGCGCTCGTGCTGACAATCCCGACTCCGAGGGCGACGGCGACAGCGGACAGGAACTTCGTTGACACGACCATGGACTACCTCGCAGAGATGGCAGGTGGCGTCACGAGACCTGCGCGGCAACCGCGTAGCGAAGGCGAACATCGCCTCCCCGCAACGGCGGTTCTATCGATTAGGCCTACTTACCGTTGCAGGCTGGTGCTGAAACGGGTACCGACCCGGACAGTTCCGATCGCGATCACTGCCCGCCCACTGCGCTCGCGGTATACGGACGCCGCAATCCCGTCACAGGTGGGCAACGGAGACCTTTGCCAGACCTTGGGCGCCGCTGGCCTGGGCAGTTTCTTTCGCCAAGTCGACAGCGCGCTGGCCGACCTAAGAGCCGCAGCCAATGTTGCGCACCGCGACTGACCCGTGTGCCTGTAGATCAGGGGCACTTCATCAACAGCCCCCATTGCGATCCGCTTAGAAAAGGACTCGGTTGGCTAGGCGGATGCATGGGTCGTAGACGGAACGACTGCTTTCAGACGAGACTGTGTCAAAAGTCAAATTTGAGATAGCCTTGCGGCCTTATCCGCGGAGGCCAGCATGGGTCGGTTCGTCGAAAGGCAGGACCGTCGGCAGGCCCGGTTGCTGCTCAGTTCGCCGGACGATCATGTCACCGAGGACAATCCGGTTCGGGTCGTCGAGACGTTCATCGACGAACTCGATCTGGCCACCCTGGGCTTCACCCGCTTCGAGACCGCAGCGACGGGCCGGCCTGCTTATGACCCGACTACGCTTCTGAAGCTCTACCTCTACGGCTAGCTCAGCCGGATGCCGTCGAGCCGGCGGCTCGAGCGTCAGGTGCAGCGCAACATCGAGGTCATGCGGCTGACCGGTCGCCTGGCCCTCGACCTAAAAGCGATCGCCAACTTCAGGCGCAACATAAGACCTGCAATCCAGGCGATCTGTCGGCAGTTCGTGGTGCTGTGCCGGGATCTGAACCTCGTCGGCGGGGTGACCGTCGCCTTGGACAGATCGAAGCTCAAAGCGGTCAACAACCGGCACCGCATCGACGCCGTGGCCAAGATTGCAAAGCACCTGGAATGTGCTCGGGGTCAAGACCGATCACCTGTTCACTTCCTGGGTCGGCAAGCCGCTGGTGGCCGGCACCGCCGAGGCGATCGCAAACGGCCTCGCTCCGTCTGGCTGGGTACGCCTGTCGGCGGGCGAGGGCACGAAGGGCGCGTGGCTGTACGACTGGGCTTATTGCGAACTGGCTGACCTCGACGGTGCCGACTACGATCAGGCCGGCCTGTGGACGCGCGGCCTGCTGATCCGCCGCAGCCTGACTGACGGCGAGCGGGCGTACTTCACGACGTGGTGCCCGGCCGGCACGTCGGTCGCGACCCTGGCGGCGGTCGAGGGCCAGCGTTGGGCGATCGAGGACGTGTTCGAGACGGCCAAGACCGAACTCGGGTTCGCCCACAACGAGACCTGTTCCTGGCACGGCTGGCACCGGCACGTCAGCTTGGTGATGATGGCCTTCGCCCTGCTGGCTGTGATCCGCCATCACGCCAACGCGCGGCCCCCAAAAAGACGGGCGCGGCCGAGACCGCCCGCGCGCTGATCCGCTGGTCGATCCAGGAGATCCGCCGCATCGCCGTGCGGTTGGCACAGCGGCGCATTCAGCCCGCTCACGTCATCGCATGGTCGCTCTGGCGACGGGCGCATCAGGCGGCCGCCCGAAACGCCCATCTCAAACGCCGTGCCTCAGCCGACAAGGGACGTCGACAGCGTAAGCCCAGCACCACGAACAGCAAACAAAAAAGCCCAAAAACGCAACTGTAATGCTAGCCACCAGCGGGTTGGCCAGCACCATCTCGACAGCGAGCTTGAGGCGCGGCGACCAGTGCTCGAGCGATTCGAGCGGTGTTGCCGCCCAATCATGGGCACGAATGCGCTCGGCCATCTCTCCCTGGCCGGGTCTCCACACAGGCAATCTGGTATTTCTACCCATCTTGCGTTTCGAATATTACAGTCCGGGCTGATTTTATCCGAAATTTAAACGACAGACAGCAATGCAGGTGACGCCGCATGGCCCAAAATCTGGCAGGATGAGGACCAAGCAGTAATCAGGTCTGTCCCGTCGGAGAACCGCGGACACCCTCGGTGCCCTGAGCGGCCAGAGTCAGCAGAGCGCATTCAGCTGCGCTCTCCAGTCTCAGCTTCCACATGACGTTTCGCCTTGCTGAGGACTGAGCAGGGATCATACCCCCGAGTTCTCGCGAGAAGCAGCAAGTCGGTGATCAAGTCTACGATCTCGCAGGCGGGCACACCACCGGTCCAACGCCGGTCAGCGCCCTCGGCGTGGAGGTAAGCGTCGAGAGCGGCTTGCGCGAGTTCAACGCGTCTGATCGTCGTGGGCATAGGCATTCTCCCAGCCGCCCAGCCATGTCGGCTCTTGAGCTGGCGCGGACATGCGCGCTGCGCCTTGAGGAGAACGTTGCGGAACCGGAATGCGTCCCCCGGTGAACCTTGGGAGGCTGACATCGCGGCGGTGCTGTCGCGGCCCGCGAGCGCGATGCCGAAAGCGCCTATCGGGCCGTAAGCTGCTGAGTTGGTGCTTTCGACGACGAACCGTGGAAAGCGCACAGCATACCTGGTCGCCGCGTGTCAGTACCCGGGATAGCGCGCGTCGATGCCAATGCCAGTCCGGCCCTCCAACGCGCGAATACCGGGTCAGCGCGTCACAGGCGCGTCGGCGCTTGGGAAAAACAGCTGTTCGCCGCCGACCTTGTATCCCGCGATCGCCTGCTGGCCCTCCGGTGAGACAAGCCAGTTGATGAAGGCCTGTCCCTGCTTCGCCTTCACGCCAGGGTGCCTGTCGGGGTTCACCAGCATCACGCCGTAGGGATTGAACAGGCTCCGGTCCCCCTGAACCAGGATGACCAAGTCGGCGCGATTCTTGAACGCGAGCCATGTCCCCCGGTCGGCGAGGATATAGGCGCCGAGAGCTGAGGCCGCGTTGAGCGCGGGACCCATGCCCTGGCCGACATCCCGGTACCAAGGGCCGCGCACGGCCGCGAGATCGACGCCTGCCTCCTTCCAGCTGCGCAGCTCGGCGCTGTGTGTGCCCGACCGGTCACCGCGCGACACGAACGCCGCCTTGCTGGCCGCGAGCTTGGCGAAGGCCTCGCGGACGCCCAGGCCGCGCACGCCGGCCGGATCGGAGGCCGGGCCAATCAGCACGAAGTCGTTGTACATCACGTCGTACCGCGTCTTCGCGAAGCCCTCTGCGAGGAACTTGTCCTCGGCCGGACGGTCGTGCACCAGCACCACGTCGGCATCGCCGCGGCGCGCCGCGTCGAGCGCTTGGCCCGTGCCCAGAGCGACGACCTTCACGTCGATCCCTGACGTCTCCCGGAAGGGCGGGAGGATGTGCTTGAACAGGCCGGACTGCTCGGTCGAGGTCGTCGAGGCGACGATGATCGAGACCGGTTCGGCGTCGGCCGATGGCAGGAGGCCGGCCGCGCTCAGGAGCGCGGCCAATCCCAGGATCAGGAGGCGGCGACGGAAGGGATCCACGGCAATTCCCCAGCGAGGTAGGCCCGCGCCTCGGTCGTGCGCGGCGAGAACAGGATCTGGCGGGATGGACCATGCTCGACGGCGCGGCCGGAGGCCAGCACGATCGCCGTGTCGGCGAGGCGCGCCACCTGCCCGAGATTGTGGGAGACGAGCACCACCGTGGTACCCGCCCGCGCCATCGCGGACACCAGTCCCTCGACGATCTCGGTCGAGGCGGGGTCGAGGTTCGCGGTCGGCTCGTCGAGGAGAAGCAGGTCGGGTTCGACCGCCCAGGCGCGGGCCAGCGCCAGCCGCTGCTGCTCGCCGCCGGAGAACCGCGTCGCGGCATCGCGTGAACGCTCCGCGAGGCGGACCCGGGCGAGCGCCTCCTGCACCCGCGCGGCGCGCGAAGGACGGGGCAAGCCTCCGAGAGCCAGCGCGACGTTTGCGGCCGCGGTTGCGCGGATCAGCGCGGGCCGCTGAAACACGAAGGCCCGCCGGTGCGGGCCGACCCGTACCGTTCCGCTGTCGGGTCGCAGGAGCCCGTCGATGATCCTGAGGGTGACGCTCTTGCCCGCTCCGTTCGGGCCGATGATGGCCGTGACGCTGCCCCGAGCGACCTCAAGGCAGAGATGGTCGAGCACCGTTCGCCCGTCGAGGGACAGAGTCACGTCTTCGAGGCGGATGGCCGGCGTCGCGCTCATCCATACACTCGCGCGGCGTGCCGCCGGAGCAAGGCCACGGCGACGTTCACCACCAGAACGAGGCCGATCAGCACGAGGCCGAGCGCCAGGGCGAGGCTGAGATCGCCCTTCTGGGTCTCCAGCGAGATCGCCGTCGTCATCGTACGGGTATACCCGTCGATGTTCCCGCCGACGACGAGGACAGCTCCGATCTCCGAGATCGCCCGGCCGAACGCGGCGAGCGCCGCGGTCACGAGGGAGAAGCGCACGTCGTAGATCATCGCGCCGGCCTGACGCGGCGCGGAGAGACCGAGGGAGCGCAACTGCTCCCCGAGATGCACCCGGGCGTCGGCGACGACCTGCTGCGTCAGGGCGGCGACGAGCGGCGTCGCGAGCGTCGCCTGTGCGGCGATCATCGCGCCGGGGGTGAACAGCAGGCCGAGCGGTCCGAGCGGACCGGAGCGGGAAAGGACGAGGTAGAGCGCGAGGCCGACGAGCACCGGCGGCAGCCCCATGAACGCGTTCAGCAGGCCGACCGCGGCGCCGCGTCCGGGAAATCGGGCGACAGCCACGAACGCACCCAGGGGTATGCCGAGCACGAGACCGATGCCGACGGCGGTGAGGCTGACTCGCAGCGACAGCCACGCGATCGCCAGCACGTCGCGATCCAGACTGAGCAGGCGGGACAGGATYTCCTGGAGCGTCTGCATCATGCGCCCGGGGCGGTCCTCAGGACTGGGACGAGGCGGGTGACGAGACCAGCCGATGAGTCCGACCTTGAAACGCAGGTTCGGCCGAATGGACCTGTCATGCCTACCAGGGGAGCGCGCGCGGATAGTCGGTGAGCATATCGCCCGGGGCGACCGTTGTCGTCTCGTCGGGACGTTCGACGCGGCCATCGCTCTCCTTCAGGGCTGTGAGCACGCCGTCCCCTTTGCGGGGGCGCTCCAGACAGAGCCGCACGTATTCTCGCCGACGCGACTTCTTCCGGTACTCGAACGCGGCGCACGCCGGGTCGACCGCCACGCCGGCCCTTGATCATCGAACCCGGATGGCGCATCGCCGCCACGATGATCCGGAATGCGTCCTCGGCGCTAATCCCGCTTCGGGAGGCGGCAAACCTGCTGAGCGGCGAGGCTTCTCTCGTCGCCCCCGCGACGGTTACGCTCGCAGCGGCGCTCGGACGCGTAGCCGCAGGAGCGGTCGTGGCGCACGCCGCCGTGCCCGCGGGCCTGACGGCGATGCGAGACGGCTTCGCGGTCGAGGCCGCTGCGGTGGGCGGCGCGTCGGCCTACGCACCGATCTTCCTGGCGCGACCACCGCCATGGGTCGAGGCCGGACAGCCGCTGCCGTCCGGCACCGATGCCGTCCTGCCCCCGGAGGGATTTGTGGACGGCATGGTCGTCGCGGACATCGCCACGCGGGAAGGTGTGTGCGGCACGGGCGACGACGTCGCTGGCAGCGAGAGGCTGATCGAGGCGGGCACCCGGATCGAGCCGCTTCACCTGCTCGTCTTGGAGGCGATCGGCCTCAAGGCGGTGGACGTCCGTCAGCCACTTTTGCGCGTCGTCACCGCGGGGGCGACCAGCCTCGATACCGTGTCGCCCCTGCTCTCGCGTCTGATCGCGCGAGCAGGCGCGGCGACCGAGGCCGTTCGCGCTAAAGGGATCCAGCACATCGCCGAGGCCCTCCGCGGCGGCACGGCGGACGCGGTGCTGGTGATCGGCGGCAGCGGTTTCGGCCGCTCGGACCACAGCGCGGCGGCCCTCGCCCTCGCCGGAGAAGTCCGCGCGCACGGCATCGCAATGCGGCCTGGGGAAACCACCGCCGTCGGCTCCGCAGCCGGCAAGCCGGTTCTTCTGGTACCCGGGCGTCCCGAGGCGGCGCTCGCCGCGTTCTTGGCCCTCGGCCGTCCTCTCATCGCGCGGCTCGGCGGCGCGCAGGACCGCTTGCCGCGGCGGCAGGTCCTTTTACGGAAGATCGTCTCGTCGATCGGTCTGTCCGAGGTCGTCTTCGTCCGAAGCGGGGCGGATGGCGTCGAGCCACTCGGCGGAGCCGGCCTTCCGCTCAGTCGGTTGGTGCAGGCGGACGGCATCATCGTGGTCGAGCCGGAAAGCGAAGGCTTCCGGGCCGGCGAGGAGGCAGAGGTTTGGACCCTGTGAGCCCCGACGCAGACCGGGACGAGGCGGCGGATTTCGCCGAGCGCCTTGCCGCGGCCTCGAGCCAGGAGCAGTTTCTCAGGGTGATGAGCCGGGACGATGCGCTCGCAAAGTTCCGGGCGGCGGTCCCGCACAGGCGCCTGCCTTCCGAGAGGGTGCCCTTGGAAGAAGCGCTCGGGCGCGTGCTCGCCCGCGACGTCGCCTCGCCCATGGACGTTCCGCCCTTCGACCGTTCCCTGGTGGATGGTTTCGCCCTGCGCGCGACCGACACGGAAGGAGCCGGACCGGCGAGCCCGCGGCGTCTCACGCTGAACCGCGAGATCCTTGCCTGCGGCGTCGCGCCGAAAATCGTCGTCCAGCCCGGAACGGCGACGCCGATCTCCACCGGCGGCATGATCCCTCGCGGTGCTGACGCCGTGGTGATGGTCGAGCACTCGGAGTTCGACGCCCGGAGCTTCGCCGTCGATGTTCTCAGCGCGGTTCGGCCCGCGCAATTCGTGGGATATGCCGGGGCCGACATGGCACGCGGCGAGACGGTGCTGCGCAAGGGAGCGCGGATCACCGCCCGCGAAATCGGCATGCTGGCGGCGTGCGGCCTAGCGGCCGTCGACGTCACCAGACGCCCGCGCGTCGCGGTCCTTTCCACGGGGGACGAGTTGGTCAGACCGGGCGAGCCCTTGCCCGAAGGCGCGATCTACGACTCGAACGGCGCGATCATCGCGGCCGCGGTGACCGAGAACGGCGGGGTACCGGTTCGGCTCGGGATCGTACGCGACGATGCTGCCGTCCTTGAGGCAGCCCTCCGATCCGCCCTGCGGGACAGCGACCTCGTCGTGCTCTCGGGAGGCACGTCCAAAGGTGCCGGCGACGTCTCGCACCGTGTGCTGTCTTGCCTCGGCGAGCCGGGAATCCTGTTCCACGGCGTGGCCTTGAAGCCCGGGAAGCCGCTCTGCGTGGCGGTGGCTCAGGAAAGGCCGATCGTCGTCCTGCCGGGATTCCCCACCTCCGCGATGTTCACCTTTCACGACTTCGTCGTTCCGTTCGTGCGGGCGCTTGCCGGGTTGCCGCCGCGGGAGGACGAGGCGATTGAGGCGCGCGTGTCCCAACGGGTGCCCTCCGAGCTTGGTCGCACTGAGTTCGTGATGACCTCGCTCGCCCTCGGTTCCAAGGGGACGATAGCCTTGCCGCTGCCGAAGGGCTCGGGTTCGGTCACCGCCTTCTCGCAGGCGGACGGGTTCTTCGCGGTTCCAGCCGCGCGCGCAGGCGTCGAGGCCGGAGAGGACGTCACCGTGGTTCGCCTGGGCGTCGGCGTACGGGCGCCCGATCTGACGATCGTCGGCAGCCATTGCATCGGTCTGGACCGGGTGGTCGGCCTACTCGCCGAGCGAGGGTACCGCGCCCGCACGATCTGGGTTGGATCTGCCGGTGGCCTTGCCGCCCTGCGGCGCGGCGAATGCGACATCGCCGCCATGCACCTCTTCGATCCCGAGACGGGCCGGTACAATTCCCCGTTCCTCGCCGAAGGAATGGCCCTCGTGCCCGGTTGGCGCCGTCTCCAGGGCCTCGTGTTTCGCCTTGGAGACACTAGGTTCGAAGGTCGGGAGGCCGCGGAGGCGGTCACCGCCGCGCTCTCCGGCCCCGACGTCGTGATGGTCAACCGCAACGCCGGATCGGGCACGCGCCTGCTCGTTGACGGGCTGCTGAAGGGTGCCCGGCCGGCGGGGTTCTGGAATCAGCCGCGCTCGCATAACGCCGTCGCCGCGGCGGTCTCGCAAGGCAGGGCGGACTGGGGCGTGGCCATAGCAAGCGTCGCGCATGCCTATGGGCTAGGCTTCCATCCGCTGATGGAAGAGGATTACGACCTAGCGTATTGCGAGCACGCCAAGGGGATGCCGGCGCTTGCGGCCTTCCTGAGACTGCTCGGCGAGCCAGAGACGGCCGCGGCGCTGCGCGATCTGGGCTTCTCGCCCGCCGCAAAAACCTCGTGACGAGCGCATGGTGGCTTGCCGGCCTTGTTGCGGGCGGCATGCCCCCGACCAACCCGGCCAAGATCGCATAAGCCCGCATCCGCCGACCCGCGATAAGTTGGGCTCACCTTCGTGGAACGAAACGGACGGTCCTGTCGCTCGCCGAGATGATCGACGATGCCGTTTCGCGTAGGGACGCCTGCGAGGCGCTGGGGCCTCCATCGAAGCGGCGGTGGGCATTGGGCGGGGACACAAGCATCAGTTTGAGGATCGAGCTCGGCTCGGACACCTTGCTGGGACCGGGCAAGGTCGCCCTTCTGAGCGGCATCCACGACACCGGCTCCATCGCCGCCGCAGGGCGCCGGATGGGCATGAGCTACAAGCGAGCTTGGTACCTCATCGATACGTTGAATAAGGCGTTTCAGGAGCCGCTCGTCTCCGCGAGCAAGGGGGGACGGAGAGGCGGGGGCGCAACCCTGACGAGCACGGGCAATGCCATCCTCGATAGTTACCTGCGCATGGAGCGGCTCGCCTCGGAGGCCGTCGCGGGAGAACTTGACCTTCTCGCTTCGCTGATGAAGCCCGACTCCTAGGATCGAGGACGTCGCGTGGAGGCGGGATCCATCGGTAGCAGAGTCTTGAGGTTGTGCGTCGGCCCGGCCAGGTAGCCCTTGGCTTGGTGCCGGCAAGCCTGCTGCTTCCAGCGCTGCCCGCCACATCCTCCTGATGCCGCCGTCAAGGTCCGGCGGCACGCCTGAGCGCGCCGCCGGAGGTCCAGCCGCCTACTCGGCAGCCATGGGCGTCGCGTGGACGGCGGAGGCCCGGGCCGCGCAGAACTTGAACTCGGGGATCTTGCCCATGGGATCGAGCGCCGGGTTCGTCAGCAGGTTGGCTGCGGCCTCGGCGTAGCAGAACGGCATGAAGATCATGCCGACCGGCACATCGCGGTCGGAGCGCACCTTCAGGTGGACGGCGCCGCGGCGCGTCTCCAGCTTCATCGTATCGCCGGGCTCCAACCCGAGCCGGTAGAGCTCCTTCGGGGCCAGGAAGGCGACCGCCTCGGGCTCCAGCGCGTCGAGGACGCCGGCGCGCCGGGTCATCGAGCCAGTGTGCCAGTGTTCCAGCACGCGACCGGTCGACAGGACCATTGGGTATTCCTCGTCCGGCACCTCGTCCGGCGGTACGATGGCGGCCGGGACGATCTTGGCGCGCCCACTCTCCGTCGGGAATCCGGCGTAGAAGATGATCTCGTTGCCAGGCTTGTCCGGCGCGTCGACCGGGTAGGTCACGGCGCCTTCCCGCTCCAGGCGCTCCCAGGTGATGTTATTGAACGACGGCATCACCTGAGCCATTTCGCGGAAGATGTCGGCCGGGCCTCCGTAGTTCCAGGGCAGGCCGAGGCGCTTTCCCAGTTCCTGGATGATCCACCAATCCTGCCGCGCGTCGCCCGGCGGCGATACCACCGGCTGCGAGATCTGTACGCGACGGTCGGTGTTGGTAAAGGTGCCGGCCTTCTCGGCAAAAGCGGAGGCGGGCAGCACCACGTCGGCGTGGAAGGCGGTCTCCGTCAGGAACAGGTCCTGGACGACGAGGTGGTCGAGCATCGCCAAAGCGTGCCGGGCGTGGTTCAGGTCGGGGTCGGACATCGCAGGGTTTTCGCCCTCGACGAACATGCCCTTGATCTCGCCGGCGTGAATCGCGCGCATGATCTCGACGACGGTGAGACCCTTCTGCGGGTCGAGCTTCTGACCCCAGAACTCCTCGAACATCTCGCGCACCGCGGCCTTCTCGACCGACTGGTAGTCCGGATAGACCATCGGGATCAGGCCGGCGTCGGACGCGCCTTGCACGTTGTTCTGGCCGCGCAGCGGATGCAGGCCGGTGCCGGGGCGCCCGATCTGCCCCGTGATGAGGGCGAGCGCGATCAGGCAGCGCGAGTTGTCCGTACCGTGGACGTGCTGGCTGATGCCCATGCCCCAGAAGATGATCGAGGACTTGGCGCGGGCGTAGAGCCGGGCGACCTCGCGCAGCGTCTCCGCGTCGATGCCGCAGACCGAGGCCATCTTCTCCGGCGTGAACTCGACGATCTTCTCCTTGAGCGCCTCGAAGTTCTCGGTGTAGCCGGCGATGTACTGCTCGTCGTAGAGCCGCTCCTCGATGATCACGTTGAGCATTGCGTTGAGCATCGCCACGTCCGAGCCGGGCTTGAACGCGAGGTGCTTGTAGGCATGCCGCGACAGCACCTGCCGGCGCGGATCCATGACGATCAGCTTGGCGCCACGCTGCTTCACGGCGTTCTTGAGGAAGGTCGCCGCGACCGGGTGGTTCACGGTCGGGTTGGCGCCGATCACGATGATGACCTCGGCGTCGAGCGCCGCCGAGAACGGCGCCGACACGGCGCCCGAGTTCAGGCCCTCCATGAGGGCGGCCACCGACGAGGCGTGGCACAGCCGGGTGCAATGGTCGACGTTGTTCGAGCCGAACCCGAGCCGCACCAGCTTCTGGAAGAGGTAGGCCTCCTCGTTCGAGCCCTTCGCGGAGCCGAACCCGGCAAGCGCCTTGTGGCCGTGGGTGTCGCGAATCGTCTTGAGGCCGCCGGCGGCGCGGTCGAGCGCCTCCTCCCAGGTCGCCTCGCGGAAGTGCGTCCACGGATTGGCCGGGTCGACCTGGTCGTTGGCATCCTTCGCGACGTTGTCCAGGCGGATCAGCGGCGCCGTCAGGCGGTGGGGATGGTGGACGTAGTCGAAGCCGAAGCGCCCCTTCACGCAGAGCCGGTTGTGGTTCGCCGGACCGTCAACGCCCTCGGCGTAGACGATCTTCTCGTCCTTCACCTTGTAGGAGACCTGGCAGCCGACGCCGCAATAGGGGCACAGCGAGGTCACCTCGCGGTCGGGATAGACCGTCCGGGTGTTGTGCTCGGCGTCGAGGTAGGCGGACGGCATCAGCGCGCCGGTCGGACAGGCCTGGACGCACTCGCCGCAGGCCACGCAGGTCGAGCCGCCCATCGGGTCGTCGAAGTCGAACACGATCTTGGCGTCGGCCGAGCGGTACGCCATGCCGATGACGTCGTTGACCTGGACCTCGCGGCAGGCGCGGACGCAGAGGTTGCACTGGATGCAGGCGTCGAGATTGACGCTCATGGCCGGGTGGCTGAAGTCGCCGGTCCAGCGCTCGGCCGCAGGGAAGCGGCTCTCGGAGACGTCGAGGAAGTCGGCCTGAACCCAGAAGTGCGAGGTCGGGTCGTGCGAGGTCTCGCGCTCGGGCTGGTCGGCCACGAGCAGTTCGAGCACCATGGCGCGGGCCTTGGTGGCGCGCTCGGTCGCAGTCTTGACCTTCATGCCCACGGCCGGCGTGCGCTTGCACGAGGCGGCCAGCACGCGCTCGCCCTCGATCTCGACCATGCAGGCGCGGCAGTTGCCGTCCGGGCGGTAGCCGGGCTCGGGCTTATGGCAGAGGTGTGGGATGTGGGTGCCGAGGCGCTTGGCGACGGCCCAGATCGTCTCGCCGGGGCCGGCCTCGACCTGCTGTCCGTCCAGCTCGAAAGCGATGGTCGGCGGTGCGGTCGGCCGCCCCTTCAGATCGTGCAGGCCCGACGGCTCCGGGGCCGCCTGGCCGCCCGCCTTCGCGCCTTCCGAGTAGGAGCCGCCGGCCCCCGGCTTCGGGCCCTGCGCGGGGCCGCCGGCATCCTGCAGCCCGTCGGCCCGGATCTCGGGCTTCTCGGTCTTGTCGCCGCGCTGTTCGGGGGCGTTGCTCATGCGGCCGCTCCTGGCTCGGGCATCGGGATAGGGTTCGCGGGCGCCATCGGTTCCCTCACTCGGCCGCCGCGGCGTGTGGCGCGGGGAACAGGTCCGGGAAGTACTTGATGACGCTGCTGAGGGGGTTCGAGGCGGCCTGGCCGAGGCCGCAGATCGAGGCGTCCCGCATGCACTGGGACAATTCGCCCAGGAGCTCGGTGTCCCAGACGCCCTGCTCCATCAGGATGCGGGCCTTCTGGGTCCCCGAACGGCAGGGGGTGCACTGCCCGCAGCTCTCGTCCTCGAAGAATCGCATCAGGTTCAACGCGGCGCCGCGCACATCGTCCCGGTCCGACAGGACCACGACGGCGGCGGAGCCGATGAAACAGCCGTACTTCTCCAGCGTCCCGAAATCGAGCGGGATGTCGTTCATCGACGCTGGCAGGATGCCGCCCGACGCGCCGCCCGGCAGGTAGGCCGCGAAGGTGTGGCCGTCCGCCATGCCGCCGCAATACTCGTCGATGAGTTCCTGGATGGTGAGGCCGGACGGGGCGAGCTTCACCCCCGGTTCCTTCACGCGCCCCGAGACCGAGTACGAGCGCAGGCCGACGCGGTCGTTGCGGCCGTGGCTCTTCCACCACGCCCCGCCCCGCTCGATCAGGTCGCGGACCCAGAACAGCGTCTCGATGTTGTTGATCAGCGTCGGACGGTTGAACAGGCCGACCTGGAACGGGAACGGCGGCTTGTGCCGCGGCAGGCCGCGCTTGCCCTCGAGGGACTCGATCATCGAGGATTCCTCGCCGCAGATATAGGCGCCGGCGCCGCGGCGCAGATGGATGCGCGGGCCACCCTCGGGGAGCTTCGCGATCTCGCGCGTCAGGATCTCACGGGAGATCGGGTATTCGTCACGCAGGTAGATGTAGACTTCCGGCGCCTCGACGACGTGGGCGCCGATCAGCATGCCTTCGAGGAAGCGGTGCGGGTCGGTATTGAGGTAGAGCTGGTCCTTGAAGGTGCCGGGCTCGCCCTCGTCCCCGTTGACCGCCATCAGGCGGGGCCCGGGCTCGCCACGCACCGAGCGCCACTTGCGCCCCGTCGGGAAGCCCGCGCCGCCGAGGCCGCGCAGGCCGCCGTCGTCGAGCACCTTCAGGATGTCGTCGACCGGAAGGTCCCCGCTGCGGAGCCGGTCGAGGGTCGCGTACCCGCCGGCGGCCCGATAGGCCTCGTAGTCGACGTAGTCCGGGATGTGGGCGTGCGTGTCGCCGGCCTCGACCGCGGCCCTCACGGAGGCGAGGTCGGCCTTGTGCAGGAAGTTGTGCCCGACCTCGACGGCGGGCGCGTGGTCGCACAGGCCCACGCAGGGCGCGCGCACGACGCGGACGGCGTCGGAGGCGAGTTCCCGCTGGAGCGTCTCCAGCAACTCCTCGGCGCCGAACATCGCGCAGGTGATGCTGTCGCAGACCCGGACGGTCAGCCGCGGGATCGAGGCGTCACCCTCCTTCACGACGTCGAAATGCGCGTAGAAGGTCGCGGTCTCGAACACCTCGGCGAAGGCCAGGGCCATCTCGTCGGCCAGCGCCGCTAGATGCTCGGCGCTGATCTGGCCATAGGTGTCTTGGATCAGGTGGAGGTACTCGATGAGCAGGTCGCGCTGGCGCGAGCGGGAGCCGAGAAGCTCCTCGATCTCGACCTTCGCCCGCGGCTCGACCTGGCGCCCCTTGGGTACGCTGCGCGCCTTGTTCCGCCCCCGACCGGGATGCGAAAAGTTCCTGACTGTCCCCGGTGCCTCACTCATGCGGTATCTGATTTCCAACTGCTGGGGCGGGTGGTCGCTGCGTCCCGAGGTCCGGTCGGGTCCTACTGGCCGCCGAAGGCCCGAAGCGGCTGACCGGCCTCGGACCGATGTTTCATCTCAACGGCTCCCGTCCCCTGGTCCAGGGACGTAATCCTGGGGCCGACGACGGAGCGAAGCTCGATCTCGAACGCGTCGAGGGTGGCGTTCAGGTGGTCCATTAGGGAATTCGGCGCCTCTCCGGTCGGGGAATCGACCGTCCTCGCGAGCGCGGCGCGAACGCGGTCCGCAAGCTCCTGCGTGAGCGGCGGTTTCGCATCGACGCAGTAGGCGTCCGTCACGATGGCGGCCCAGTCCGCCGCAGGGGATGCGTCGCCCATGTTCATGCCTGCGCGATCCAGGGAAGGTCGAAGTCGTGCATGGCGTGCCCGTTCGGGTCCGTTAGCGTGGCGTTCGCCGGTGGCATGCCACATGGCACGCGTTATAGCGGAGGTGTTATATCGTTTTTGAAGTCGTTTCAATTTGCGTGGGGCGAGGGTCACGCGTCCCGACGACATGGCGCACGCTTGCCCTGAGTGGTCGAGCGGGGCAGTGGAAACATCACGGGGGAGGCGGTCAGCGGTGTCCGGCATGCGCGTAATCGGACTTGCCGGCTGGAGCGGGGCCGGAAAGACCACCCTCCTGGTTCGGGCCATCCCCGTGCTCGTCGCGCGCGGGGTGAAGGTCGCGACCCTCAAGCACGCACATCACGACTTCGACACAGACCAGCCCGGGAAGGACTCCTACGAGCACCGCAAGGCGGGGGCTAGCGAGGTCCTGGTCTCGTCGGGCCGCCGATGGGCGCAGGTCCACGAGCTGGGTGACGCGGAGGAAGCGACCCTGGGTCAGCTCCTGCGGCGGATCAGCCCCTGCGACCTCATTATCGTGGAAGGGTACAAGCGGGAGCCGATCCCCAAGATCGAGGTCCATCGCGTCGACAACGGCCGCCCGCCCATCCATCCTCTGGACACCACCATCGTGGGCATCGTGAGCGACGTCGAATTTCCGGCATCGGGCATTCCCGTCGTAGATTTGAACGACACGAAGGCGGTGACGGGGCTGATGCTCGACGTGGCTGTCCCCTTCGAAGACGTCCTCGGGAGGCTCTAGCCGGATGGCCCAGCTCAGCGGCGACTGCTTCGCGTTCGGTGGCCCTCTGATGACCATCGAGGACGCGCACGCCCTATTCGGCGAGCGGCTCGTAGCGATCGTCGGCACCGAGGACGTTCCCGTCGATGACGCCGACGGTCGCATCCTGGCCGAGGATTGCGTTGCGCCCATCGACGTCCCGCCGTTCCCCAACTCGGCCGTCGACGGCTACGCGGTCCGTTTCACGGACCTGCGCGCCTCCGATGCGACGGTCCTGCCGGTCGGCGCGGTCGTCGCGGCCGGCGGCTCGTCCGAAGGCGTGTCGGTGGCGGGCTCGGCCATCCGGATCTTCACCGGGGCCCCGATGCCGGCGGAGGCCGACACCGTCTTCATGCAGGAGGACGTCAACGTCCTGCCCGACGGCCGGGTGTCCTTGCCGCTCGGGCTGAAGCGGGGCGCCAACAGCCGCGACGCCGGCGAGGACGCAGCGAAGGGCTCGTCGATCATCCCGGCCGGCCGGCGTCTCCGGCCGCAGGACCTGGCTCTGGCGACCGCGGTCGGCCTGCGCACGCTGAAGGTCCGCCGCACCCTGCGGGTCGGCGTGTTCTCGACGGGCAATGAGCTCGTCGAGCCGGGGGCGCCCTTGAGGCCAGGCGCGATCTACGACTCGAACCGCATCCTGCTGCTTGCTCTTCTCCGGCGGATGGGCGTCGCGGCGCGTGACCTCGGCGTCATCCGTGACGATCCGGCGGCACTCGCGGCGAGGCTCTCGGCGGCGGCCGCCGAGCATGACGTGATTTTGACTTCGGGCGGCGTGTCGACCGGCGACGAGGATCACGTGAAGACCGCCGTGGAGACGATCGGGCGCCTCGTGTTCTGGAGGCTGGGGATCAAGCCGGGACGGCCGGTCGCGATGGGCATGATCGACGGCAAGCCGTTCCTGGGCCTGCCGGGCAACCCGGTGGCTGTCTACGTCACCCTGGTGTTCGTCGTCCGGCCGCTCCTCGCCCGGCTCGCCGGCGAGGCTCACGCGCCGCCGCGCGGATTCACCATTAGGGCGGCCTTCTCCTATCGGAAGCGCGCGGGCCGCAGGGAGTTCGTCAGGGCCAGCCTCGCTCAGGACGCCGACGGCACCTGGGAAGCCCGGAAGTTCCAGCGCGACGGCGCGGGCATGCTGTCATCGCTCACCGAAACCGACGGCCTCGTGGAGCTGGAGGAGGGCCGGATCGAGGTCGTGCCGGGCGACTTCGTGCGGTTCCATCCGTACGAAGCCCTTTGGTAGCAAAGCTGTACTCAGAACTTCGCCAGACACAGACCGCGCTGGAGCATTGCCGGGCTCGGGCTTCCGTTATATCAAATCTGCTATATCGCTTGTGATTGGCCGTGCGAACGGCCGCTCGATCGGCGGGCTTGGGCAACAATGTTCGATGGTGTCTGGCGGAGCCAAGCAGGCGCGGAACTTCGCCTCCTCCAGATGGGCGAGGCCGTCTCCGGAACCTACACCGCCGCCAATCCCGGTTTTTCGCAGACGTATCGAAGCCGCATCCTCGTCGGCACGGCCGAGGGCGACATCATCGGCTTCGTGACCAGCACGTCGTCGCCACAGGAAATCACGGCCTGGACAGGGCGTCTCGTCCGCGCCGACGAAAAGACGGCCGAGGAGATCCACGCGGTCTTCCATGCCGTCGAACGGTGTTCGCAGCCGCAGGCCGTGGACTGTCACATCGCGCTCGAAACGACCGTGTTCTCAAAGGTCGAGAACGCCTGTTCATGAAGGCAGGCCGCTTCCATCCTCGATATTGTCCTGAGGAACGGGGGTGACACCGGAGCGAGAAGCGGTCGGCGCATCGATTGTCAACAGACATCAGGTTTCCGGTTCATCCGCCATCCCGTCATCTCCGCATCGGGTATGCGAATGGCCGGGATACGCGCGAACCGGCCGCCTGGAATTCAACTGAAGCGGATGATCCATCGCTTCCCGTGCCCATGTCGGCGGCCGTCACTTGCAGCTACCCTGGCGCGCAATCCTATCGCTCACCGTAACCGTACCGAGGACAGGCGCGGGTCGGTTGCCCCGTTTATGTAAATCGCCTCTCGAGAACTGCGAGAAGCTGTACGGTTCTTACCTCGGCCTATTTTCGTCGTGGAATCGCTGTTGTACCCAAGAGCTGGCTTCGGTTCGCGATAAGTGTATTAAATGCCCAATGCAGGCGTAATCACTCAGGACCGATTTGAATATTGAGTACATTTCGAGACACGAGGGAGGGCGCATGGGCACACACCCTGGTCGAACGGCAGACAAGTGGGCCGGCATCATCAGCGAGGCGTATGCTGCTAAAACTCGGCCACCATTGACACGCCAACTCGTGAAGGAGGTTCGTCAGGTGATCGCCGAGGCGCTTCGGGAAGCAGAAGCAGCGAACAGCCCCGACAGTGAATGGTGCGAGCGCGTCAACCTCGTTCTGGATCGCAGCGAGATGTCACTCCATGCAGCCGTGGGGCCTCGGCTTGCCGCGATCGATGATGCTGCAGGAACGGCCGTGATGATGCACCGCTCGGAAGCGGGACGGCCCTTGCGCGCCTTCGGCGGGCAATAGCCGATGCGGCACGGTATGCACCTGCACTGACCGATGGCGTTTCATAGGCAGCAACACGGGAGCGGCGGGAGCGAGACCATGAGTTCCGTGAATGAGGTGTGTGAGGTCACCGGCCCAGGTCCGGCTTGGCCAGCCGCCAATGCGGATTGGCCGACGATCCGTGACTGGCGTAAGGAAACCCGGGACAGACTGATCGCGCGGCGTACCAGCATTTCGGCCGAGGATCGGTCCGCCTGGAGCGAGAGGATCGGCCGGGCACTGGAAGCGGCTCTTGTGCCGTACGCCGGCAGGCTGATTGGCTTCTATTGGCCGTTCCGGGGCGAGTATGATCCACGAGCCGTTCTCACCGCGATGCGGGAGCGCGGCTCACGCCTTGCTCTGCCGGTGATCGTCGAGCGCGGGCAGCCGCTCGTCTTCCGTGAGTGGTCCCCTGGCAGCCTGATGGTGCAAGGAACTTGGAAGATCGCGATGCCTGAGTCGGGCGAGGCAGTTTTCCCAGACCTCCTCGTGGTGCCGCTGGTTGGGTTTGATAGTCAGGGCTACCGGCTCGGCTATGGCGGCGGGTTTTACGACCGGACAATTGCCGCAATGCCGGAGAGGCCACGCACCGTTGGTGTCGGCTTCGAACTCGGACGCCTGGAAACGATTTGCCCGCAGTCGCACGACATTCCGCTGGAGCGGATTATCACGGAGAGGTGACGTGACCTCGCCAGCCGATTTCCGACTGGGCTGATCGCTTGAAAAGACCGAGGGTGCTAGTCGAAGGTGCCGGTGACTAAAGACGCCGACGTTCCGACCTTCTGCAAGCGGTCGCGGTCTGCCTTCGCGTGTTGCGGGACAGAGGTCGACTTACGGCGCGCTGTAGACCGGATCCCTATGCCGTGACGAAGTCTGCTTCTGGGCTGCAGTTGAGGGTGGTGAGACGGCCGGGTCGTGTCCCGGGTTGTGGTGTAGCTCGCTGGTAGCGGGAGAGCCCGCCTGCGCGCCGTTCACAGCGCTGTAGCAGGCGGGCTCTCGCGTGGGGTGGTCATCGGCGGTTGCCGGGTAGGGTCGGGTTGCGAGCACCGACCTCGAACCCGAGAGACCCCCGATGACCGACGAGATGATGGCCTTGCGCGGGCTGATGGAGAAGAGCGCCGACGCCGATCTGCTGCGAGAGATGATCGGCTTTGCGGCCGAGCGGCTGATGGAGTTGGATATGGGTGGCCTGACCGGCGCCGCCCACGGTGAGAAGAGCGCCGAGCGGCTGGTCCAGCGCAACGGCTATCGCGACCGGGATTGGCAGACGCGGGCCGGCACGGTCGAGCTGCGCATCCCGAAGCTGCGCAAGGGGTCGTACTTCCCGGCCTTCTTGGAGCCGCGCCGAATGGCCGAGAAGGCGCTCAGCGCCGTGATCCAGGAGGACTACATCCAGGGCATCTCGACCCGTTCGGTCGATGATCTCGTCCAGGCTATGGGCGGCACGGGCGTGTCGAAGAGCCAGGTCAGCCGGCTCTGCCAAGAGATCGACGAGCGCGTGGGCGCGTTCCTCGACCGGCCCATCGAGGGCGAGTGGCCCTACCGGGAACCCCATCGCAGCAGGCTGCGATGGGAGCCCGCTCTGGATCGACGCGACCTACGTGAAGGTGCGTCAGGACGGCCGCATCCAGGGTCCCCATCGCACGCGTGCGATGGGAGCCCGGTCTCTGTCGCCGTAATCGTGGCGGTGGGCGTCAACGGTGACGGCCGTCGCGAGGGGCTCGGCATGGAGGTCGGCCCGTCTGAGGCCGAGACGTTCTGGACGGACTTTCTCCGCAAGCTCGCCCGCCGGGGGCTGCGCGGCGTGAAGCTGGTCATCTCGGACGCGCACCAGGGCATCAAGGCGTCGGTGGTCAAGGTGATGAACGCGACCTGGCAGCGTTGCCGCGTCCACTTCATGCGCAACGTGCTCGCCAATGCCGGACGCAGCGGGCGGCGTGTCGTCTCGGCCTTCATCGCCACGGCATTTGCCCAGGACGACGCCGAGGCGGCCCGGCTCCCGTGGCGGCGCGTGACCGATCAACTCCGGCCGAAGGTCCCCAAGCTCGCCGCGCTGATGGACACGGCCGAGTCGGACGTGCTGGCCTACATGGGCTTCCCCGTCCAGCAGCGGGTCAAGCTGCACTCCACGAACCCGCTGGAACGCCTGAACGGTGAGATCAAACGCCGAACCGAGGTGGTCGGCATCTTCCCCAACGAGGCGGCCATCACCCGCCTTGTGGGCGCGATCCTGCTGGAACAGAACGACGAATGGGCCATCCAGCGCTCGCGCTACATCACACTGGAAAGCATCGCCCCCATCAGCGATGATCCCCTCGTCAGCCTGCCAACCCTGGCAGCCTGATCCTCCCGGCCCAAGCCGGTAATCGTCGTGGCTCTTAGCGAGCTACACCATGCCCGCAAACACGACCGGCCCCAACCTGCTCGGCCCGCGCGCGCGAGGCCCCAATGCCCATCGTAGTCCGAGGACAACCGTTAGAAGCCGTTTGAAAATGTGGGGCGCAAAGTGGGTTAGACCCGCAGGCCGAACCAAAAAATATGAAACTTTGCAATGACTAAGCACAGTGAACTGGCGGAGAGGGGGGGATTCGAACCCCCGATGCCCTTGCAGGCATGCCGCATTTCGAGTGCGGTGCATTCAACCGCTCTGCCACCTCTCCGCAAGGTGCCTCGCTGAGACGGGGGGTGCCTAGCACGCACGATCCGGCTTCACAAGCGGTTGCGAAGCGCGCAGCCGCAGATCAGACCACCACGGTGATCGCCTGCGCGGCCCGGGTCAGGCCGGTGTAGAGCCAGCGCGCCCGATGCTCGCGGAACGCGTAGGATTCGTCGAACAGCGTCACCCGATCCCATTGCGAGCCCTGCGCCTTGTGCACCGTGAGCGCGTAGCCATAGGTGAACTCGTCGGTCTCGCGGCGCAGGAACAGCGGAATCTCCTCGTCCGTCCCGCTGATCATCGCGCGGAGCACCTTGATGTCGGTGGGGCGGCGGCGCAGCGCCGGGTCGTCCTCGGGCACCACGTCGAGCCGCACCAGGTCCGGCCGCGGCGGTGGGCGCAGGGCCTGCACGGTCCAGGTCGAGCCGTTGAGCAGCCCCTTCACCCGGTCGTTGCGCAGGCAGACGAGCTTCTCGCCGATCGCGGGCATCGGGTCCGTATGGCCGGCCAGTTCGCGCAGACGCGCGTTGTAGAGGCGGCGCGTCTTGTTGAGGCCGACCAGAACCTGATCGCATTCGAGCACCTCGGCAGGGTCCAGGGCGCGGCGCGACACCACCCGGCTCTGCCCGTAGATCCCCTGTTCCAGCCGGCCGCCCTCCCGGATGGTCATCGCCATGCGGACGATCGGGTCGTCCTTGGCCTGCCGATGCACCTCGGTGAGCATCACATCGGGCTCGGCCTCGGTGAAGAAGCCGCCGCCGCGCACCGGCGGCAGTTGCGCCGGATCGCCCAGGACGAGGACCGGCCGCTCGAAGGACAGGAGATCGTTGCCGAGGTCGGAATCCACCATCGAGCACTCGTCGATGATGATCAGGTCCGCCTTGGCGGCCGGTCCCGACCGGTTCAGCGTGAAGGTCGGCCCCCCCTCCTCCGCCTCCTTGGTGCGGTAGATCAGCGAATGGATCGTGGCGGCGTCGTAGCAGCCCTTCTGACGCATCACCGAGGCCGCCTTGCCGGTGAAGGCCCCGTACACCACCGTGCCGTCGACGTCCTCGGCGATACGCCGGGCGAGGGTGGTCTTGCCGGTGCCGGCATAGCCAAAAAGCCGGAACACCTGCGATCCGCCGTCGCGCCGCCACGCGGCGATCGCCTTCAGCGCCGCGTCCTGCTGCGGCGCGTAGGCGGCCGGCAGCCCACCGCTCACGGCCAGCGCACGGTCGGCGGCAGAGAGGACAGGATCGAGGCGACGTTGCCACCGGTCTTCAGGCCGAAGATCGTGCCCCGGTCATAGAGCAGGTTGAACTCGACGTAGCGCCCGCGCCGCACCTGCTGCTCGTGGCGGTCCGCCTCTGTCCAGGGCGTGGCGACATTGTCGCGCACGATCTTCGGATAGGCCTCCAGGAAGGCCTGCCCGACATCGCGGGTATAGGCGAGGTCGGCCTGCGGATCACCGCTCCACAGATAGTCGTAGAAGATCCCGCCGATCCCGCGCGGCTCGTTCCGGTGCTTGAGGTGGAAATACTCGTCGCACCACGCCTTGTAGCGGGCGTGGTCGATGCCGTGCGCCGAGCAGGCCCGCTCCAGACAGGCGTGGAAATGCCGGCTGTCGGGATCCTCCTGGTTGCGGCGCCGCTCCAGGACCGGGGTCAGGTCGGCGCCGCCCCCGAACCACGCCCGCGTCGTCGCGACGAACCGGGTGTTCATATGGACCGTGGGCACGTGCGGGTTCCACGGATGGGCGATCAGCGAGATTCCGGTGGCGAAGAAGCGTGGGTCCTCGGCCGCCCCGGGCATCTGCGCGCGGAATTCCGGCGCGAACTCGCCGTGCACCGTCGAGATGTGGACCCCGGCCTTCTCAAAGACCCGGCCCTTCAGCATCGCCATGACGCCACCGCCGCCGGGCCGGCCGGTGTGGTCGGTCCGGGTCCACGGAGTCTTCTCGAAGCGTCCGGGTCCCTCGGGTGCGTCGGGATGAAAGGGAGCCGCAGCCTCCGCCTCGAGGGCCTCGAAGGCCGCCAGGATGCGATCGCGCAGCGTCTCGAACCACGCCGCGGCCTCGGACTTCATGGCCGTCACGTCGGCCTCTGAGGGAGGCGCAGCCAGGGCTGCGCGCGCGTCGTCCGGCATCGTCATGACAGTGGCTTTCCCACCCCGCCGGGCAGACGTCAATTCGGTCTGAGCCTCGGCGTGACCGTGCCGCGGTCCGAGCTGACCTGCATCGGCAAGCCGGCGCGTCATGCGCCGGCTCTCGCCCTCGAGCGCAGGCTTGCGTCGCCGAACCGCTGGCCCGTGTCGCCAGATCGCGTCAGGCCGCCGCCGGGCGCTCCCCGACGGGCTTGAGCAGGCCCGTTGCGGTCGCCACGAGTTCTCCGGCGACGTCGCGGATCTCGGCCTCGCAAAAGATCACCGAGCGCCCGGCCCGGGTGACGCACCCTTCCGCGATCAGGATTCCGCGGCCGGGGGCGAGGAACCGGGTCTGCATGTCGAGGGTCACCACCGGGCGACCCGCCCGCAGACGGGCCGCCGTCCCGAGGGCGACGTCGAGCAGCGTGCACAGCGCACCGCCATGCGCGATGCCGAGGTTGTTGGCGTGCTCCGGCCGAAGGGCGAGGCGCAGACGCGTCCGACCGGCGCGTACGTCGAGCGCCTCGATCCCACAATGATCCACGAACGGGATGTGGGCGCCGAAGACAGTGCCCGGTTCCGATTGCTGGTCCACGTCGATCGTTCCCGGATTGCGCCCCGTCCGGATCCTTATGGCCCAGGCGCACGTCCAAGCCCACGACCCGACCGCGGCAGACCAAGCGACAGTCGGGCCGAAACGTTCGTCCTGCCCCGATGGGCTGGCGGGACTTCACGGCGTGCCGCAGCCTGAAGTTTTGGGCCAGTCATCAGACCGGAGACGGATCTTCTCAGAGGAAGCCGAGGGCTAGATCGCGATCGAAGGCATAACCGGCGCGGCCCCGGACGCCGCGGTCTCATCCAACATCGCCGCCGGCGTGTCGGTTGCCTCGATGGACGATTTCAGCTCGACCGACGGCTTGAATAATATGCGTGTTCATGACCGGCGCATTGTGTAGGGAAATGCTCGACGACGACTTGATTTTGCTGCACAGACGTTAGAACCGTCTCACCACCGTCGGATAGAGGGAATCATCGATGGACGACAACGCCACTGAGCAGCAGCAGACCTTTATCGAGCAGGCCTCGGACATCGTCTCGGCGTATGTCTCGAACAACTCCGTGCCCATCAGCGAATTGCCAGGTCTGCTCGCCGGCGTTCACGCCGCGCTGACGAAGCTCTCCGCGCCTGCGGCAACTGTTACCGAGACGGCCGACAAGCCGACGCCGGCCCAGATCCGCAAGTCGGTGACCCCGGATGCGCTGATCTCGTTCATCGACGGCAAGCCGTACAAGACGCTGAAGCGCCATCTTTCGCGCAACGGGCTGACGATCGAGCAGTATCGCGAGCGCTTCGGGCTCCCGCGCGACTATCCGTCGACGGCGGCGAGCTACTCCGCCCAGCGCTCTGAACTTGCCCGGAGCCTCGGCCTCGGCCAGCAGCGCCGCAAGTCCGCCGCCCCGGCCCCGGCGCCCGAGCCCGTCGAAGAGGTGGCCGAGAAGCCGAAGCGCGCGAGCCGCCCCCGCAAGGCCAAGGAAACGGCCTGACACCGGCCTGAGCCCGGCCTCCGGCCGCGACTCACGGATCCCGGCCGGCGCGCAGAGAGCGTGCCGGCTGGATCAGGCGAAATCGGCGAGGTCGTCGGCCACGTCGCCCGCTGCGATCTCGGTCTCCGTCTTCTCCCGCTCGGCCTGATCGGCCTCGTTCTTGGCCTCGGGCCGCAGGCCCGGCCGCTGCGCCTCCGGGGAGGCCGTCCCGGCCTCCGGGTCCGGGGATCGATCCGTCATCCCGTCCGGCATGCTGCGCCCTCCCCGATCGCTCGATGGGGAAGCAAAGCCGCGAGTCCCGCGCGCGTTCCGCCCCGCAGCGCGGCGGGGACGCTGTGCGAGTCCGGCGGGCGACCGATCGCGGCGACCCGCGTTGAACGCCCGGTGACACCGATCGGGAGCGGGATTTGGGCAATCGTTACGGGCTGGAGATCCGCGCCGCCGCGGGTCCCGACGCCGCGGGTCTTGCGACCCTGCTCGGCGAGGCGGCGATCGCGGTCGGCCCTGCGGACCTCGCGGCCCGGCTCGACGCCCTGCAACGCGACGGCGGGATCGCCCTCGTCGCCGTGGAATGGGGACCGCCGAGCGGCCTCATCACCGTATCCCCCGTCCTGACCCTCGACGCGCCGCGGCCGTTCGGCCTGATCACGACCCTCGTGGTCGCCGCCGAATCCCGCCGCCGGGGCATCGGCCGGGTGCTGCTGAAGGCGGCCGGCCGGGCGGCGCGGCAGGCGGACTGCGACCGGTTGATCCTGGCCGCAGCGCCGGACCAAGCGGCGCTGCGCGCGTTCTGTACGGCAGCCGGCTTCACCGCGGATGGAGAGATGCTGGCGCGGCCCCTGCTGAAGCGGGGCGCGGCGGAGGGTTGAGCCCCGCGACATCCTGGCTGCAGCCGACAGCGCGCATCGGGCGTTGATCCGGGATTCTGGAGCCCTGTCGATGACGTTGCGATCCGAAACCACGCCGCCGCCCGCGAGCCTGCCCTGCGATCCGCCGCCGGATTCCGATTCGCCCACCGCCGCGCAGCTCAAGGCCGACATTGACAGCGGCCGCACCGCCGACAAGGCCCCGCACATGGATGTCGGGGCGGCTCCCCTCGGGACCTGCGAGGAGGCCGGGGGAACGCCGCCGACACCGCAGGAGGTCAGGCTTGCCCGGCAGAACGAGCGGGCACCCTCAGAGCGGGCGGCGAAAGGCTACGTCCATCAACGGCAGCCTTGGGTCCTGCCGCTCTATGTCGGCATCATCGTCGCGGCCGCGGTGGGCCTCGGCCTTGTGCTATGGCTGACGCGCTGAAGCCGGATCGGAGGCGGGTGCAGCGCCTCATGATGCAGGACGGCACGGTGCCCGCGGAGGCGGTTTAAAGGTCGATTCACGTCGATGCGGTTAGCGTGGCCTTACTGCAGTCCTGCGTAACCGATCCCCCATGCCCCCATCCGTCGATGCTCCGCCGGACCTGTCCGGGCTCCTCGAACTGTCACGCATCGAGAATCTCGATCTCAAGCCGGTGATCCTCCGGGTGCAAACGGACCTGTTCGTCCGAGCGGCGGCCCGCGACCGGACCGAGATCGAGATCTTCGAATCGCTCGCCTGCGGCTTGATCCCCACGGTGGATGAGGAGACGGCCCGGGTGGTCGCCTGCAAGCTGGCCCCCTGCCCCGAGACGCCGTCGGCGGTGCTGGAGGCGCTCGCCCTGCGCGGCGGCGGCGCCCGCGACGCGGTGGTGGAACTCGCCCCGACCCTGAACCACCGCCTGATTGAGGCGGCCCTCGCCGAAGGGTCCGATATCGCCGCCCGCATCGCCGCCCGCGCCGGGCTGAGCCGCGAGGCTGTGGACGAACTGTCCCGCGAGGGCCGCCCCGAGATCGACCGCGCCCTCGCCGCCAATCTCGGCCACACCCTGCGGGGTTCGGCGCTGGCCCGGCTCGTCGACCGGGGCCGCCGTGCCCCCGATCTCGCCCGGCTCCTCCTGGTCAGGCCCGATGTGTCGGCCGCCGACCTCGTGCCGCTCTACCTGCACGCCGACCCGATGCGCCGGACCGTGATCGGCCGGACCGTGGAGGCGACCGCCGCCCTGCGCCCCTGCCCGCCGGCGCCCCGCGGTCTCGGCGAGACCCTGACCGGCCTGTCCGCCGCCCGCGACGTGCCGGCCTTCATGGCAACGCTGGCCGACGGCCTCGGCCTGCCCCGGGACTTCCTCACCGTGGTCGCCGACCCGAGCGCCCGCTACGACCTGTTGACCCTCGGGCTGCGGGCCGCCGGCCTGCACGAGGAGGAGGCGGTCTACATCTTTCTGACCCTCAACCAGGGCGTGGCGCGCTCGGCCGAACGCGTGGCCGACCTCGTGCGGCTGTTCCGCACCGTGAGCCGGCCGGCCTCTCGGGATCTGATCGCCGCGATCCTCGACCGGCCGCTCGCCGAGCGCGGGCGCAGCGACGGCCACCAGCCGCTGCACGGTCCGGAGGCGAAGCTGCGCCAGGGCGCCGAGCGCGTCGCCGGACAGCGGGCGCCACAACCGGTGCGAGCCCGCGCGGCGGGCGGCGGGGAGCCGGGCTGACCCGCCGGCGGTCAGCGGGGATCGATGCGCGGTTCGAACTGCGGATCGGCGCCCCGCCAGGCGGGCTGCCGATCGGTCTCCTGCAGGGTATCGTTCGAGGCCGGCCCCTCCGCGGCGCGGCGACTGAGTTCCGCCATCAGGCCGCGGGCCAGGACGGCGCGCACGGCCCGCTCGCGGGTCTCGGCCGGAACCGCGTCGAGGGCTGCCTGGGGGCTCGGCACCGCGCCCGCGAGCCTGCGGGCCTCGGCGGCGGGATCCGCACCGGTACGGATCAACGCGAAGTAGGAGAGCACGCCGATCACCAGCGCGGCGCGCAGCAGGACGGTCATCAGACGGTTCCTCCGCTCGATGTCGAGCAAAAGCATTCGACCGATTTGGTGAACCGGGCCTCAACCGGCCCGGGCTTTCCCGCACGATGGTGAATGAAACTTGTTCGCAATCGGCTGGTTACCTCGCGGAAAGCATCTCGATCATTCGAAGAAGTCACGCAACACTCGTTTAAGCCGGCTCTGCGACCGTCCGGAAGTCGTTCGAAGTCGAACCGGAGGCGCGATCGATGCGGGAACGCATCCGTCGCGGCGTGTGCCAGCCTTGCCCATCAAGAATGTCCTGACGTCCCTGATCGACGATCGGCTTGCGGGTCTCGTCCACGAATCCGTGGCCGACAATGCCGCCGCCCGGTCGCGCCACCAGCGTTTCCTGGTGTCGCGGCTGGCGACCGGCGCCGTGATGATGGTCGGGCTCCCGCCCTACCTGCTCTGGCGCGGGGTCCCGTCGGGCTTCGAGGTCCTGGCGATCGCCAGCCTGCTGCTGCCGGTCCTCGCCGCGGTGCTTCTGGCCCGCACCGGCTCCCTCTGGGTCGCCCATGCGGTTTCGTCGGCGGGCCTCACCGGCCTCGTCATCGCCCTGGCGAGCGTCACCGGCGGCGCCACCTCGCCCGCCGCCGTCTGGCTGGTGGCGATTCCCCTCGAGGCGCTGGTCTCCGGATCGCTCCGGGCGACCATCGCGGCCTCCGTCATGGCGGTCCTGGGCGTGCTGGCCGTGGTCGCCCTCGGCGCCTGGGCCGGCGCCCTGCCGGTCATGGACATCTCGGCGGGGCTCGCCCTTCCGGCCTTCGCGATCACGGCGATCGGCCATGTCGCAGCCCAGGCACTGGAACACATGCGCAACGAGGGCATCTGGCGGGAACGGCTGCGCGACAACGAAGCCCGCGACCGGCTGCTGCTCTCGGCGATCGACGACCTCGTCACCTGGCACGACCGCAACGGCCGCGTGCTGGAGGCCTCCGTCTCCGCGGTGCGGCTGCTCGGCAGCGAGCCGACGCGGCTGCGCGGCCACGGCCTCCTGGAGCGCGTCCACGTGGCCGACCGGCCGGCCTTCCTCAAGGCCGTGAGCGACGTCGCTGAGACCGGGCGGCCTGCGACCCTGCCGCTTCGTCTGCATGTCGAGCACGAGGCCGGCCGGGCCGACGGGGCGAGCCTGATCCATGCCGAGATGCGCGCCCACCGGATCGAGCATGGGCCGCACGAGGCCGCCATGGCGGTGGTGGCGGTCACCCGCGACATGACCGAGCATCACCGGCATGCCGAGGAGCTGGAGCGCGCCCGCGCCGAGGCCGAGCGGGCCGACGCGATCAAGGGCCGGTTCCTGGCCAACGTCACCCACGAGCTGCGCACGCCGCTCAACGCGATCATCGGGTTCTCGGAGGTCCTGGCGGGTGAAGGTGTGGCCAGCCTCGGCCGGGACCAGGCGCGGGAATATGCCGGCATCATCGGCGCCTCCGGCCATCACCTGCTCGGTGTCGTCAACACGCTGCTCGACATGAGCCGGATCCAGAGCGGCAACTTCGACTGCGCCCCCGAAACCTTCGACATCGCCGGCCTGCTTCAGGCCTGCTGCGACCTGATGCACCTGAAGGCCGAGGAGGCCGGCATCGTCCTCACCGCCGCCCCGTCGGGGCCGGTCGAGCTGACCGCCGATCCCGCCGCCTGCCGGCAGGTGCTGATCAACCTCATCTCGAATGCCGTGAAGTTCACCCCGCGGGGGGGACGGGTCGACCTCTCCCTGCGCCGCGGCGCGGACAGCCTGGACATCGTCGTCGCCGATACCGGCGTCGGCATCGGCGCGGAGGATCTGCCCAAGCTTGGCACGCCGTTCTTCCAGGCCGGCGGCGGCGGCTACAAGCGCCCCCACGAGGGGACCGGCCTCGGGCTCTCGGTGGTTCAGGGCTTGGTCGGCCTGCACGGCGGCGCCCTGCTGATCGAGAGCGCGCCGCAGGCCGGGACCGTCGTGACCGTGACCCTGCCCGTCGCTGGGCGGATCCCGGCGGCGGCCCAAGGCCCCGCCCCGATSCGCACGGCCGTGCGGGGCGCCCCGGTGCCCCGCCGGGTAGTGCGCCTGCCGCTCGGCCTGTTCGACGCTGAGCCGAGTGCCGCGACCCCGGCCGACCGGGTCCTGCGCCGCACCGGCTGAGCCCCAGATCCCCCGGAAGGAGACATGATGTCAGGCTACCGCGAGATCACCGTACCGGGCGAAGTCGGCCGAGCGCGCCGACCCGCGCCGCGTCGCGCCGCCGCCCCGGGCGACTGGCGCGGCGTCCTCGTCGGTGCGCTGAAGGCGTCGGGCGCCACCTGCCGGACCAGCCCGGGCACCGTCCTGGGCAGCCTCGTCGCCCTGGGCGCCGCGGGCTTCGTCTGCGTCAACGCCCTCAGCTATCAGGCCGGGCGCCACCCGGCGCCGATCCTGCCCAAGCTCGCCCAGAAGGCCCCCGCCCCCCGCGCGGCGGCGGCGCCCGCTAAGGAGCCCGTGAAAGAGGCAGCCCGGGATCCTGTTCGCGTCATCGAGGCCGACCGCGCCGCCGCGCCGACGCCCGCCAAGCCGGCGGCCCGGGATGCGATCGGCGAGCTGATCCGGTCCGAGGAGACCACCGCCTCGGTCACCCCGAAGGCGTCCCCCGCCCGCGCGGCTGCCAAGCCAGCTCCGAAGGAGCCCGCGAAGGCGGCCAAGCCCGAAACCGACGGCGATCCGGTGCTGCAGGTGCAGAAGGCGCTGTCGAAGCTCGGCTACGCGGTGAAGCCCGACGGCGCGATGGGTCCGGGCACCCGCGCGGCGATCGAGAAGTTCGAGCGCAGCGCCAAGCTGCCGGTCACCGGCGAGGCGACGGGCCGGACCCTGCGCGCGCTGATCGCCCGGGCGGGCCACGGCTAGCGCGCTCGGGCGGATGGCACGCGCTTTCCGCGTCCGGCGCGACACCCGCGCCGGCGTGGCGCGGGTGCGGCTCATCGGGGGCGCTCGGCGGCGCAGCCCTCAGTATTGCGTGCCGGTGAACCGGCAGATCGTCTTGCAGCGCGGACCGCCATTGCCCTGCCAGGACTTCGCGTGGCCGATCGATCCGGTCATGTCCTGCGTGGGATTACCGCCGGGCCGATGCACGACGATGTTGCAGCGATCGCTGGGCGTCCGCTGGTAGCGCGGGCAGGGCGCGGAGTCGCGGTTGCCCAGCCAATCCATGAGCGTCTCCGAACGGGCGTGGGCCGAGGGCGCAACACCGCACAGGCCGGCGACGATCAACGTCGCAAGCGAGGTCATTCTCCACATCGGAGTGCTCCTTAAATCATCGTGACATGCGAATTCGGGCGCCCTTTGCTCAGTTAATCAGCAAACAATACTATAGATGTGCGACACAACACATCGATAAACTATTTTTTAATCCCAAAAAATACTGGATTTTCCAGTGGAATATTTCGCGTACTGAACCGTTGCTTCAGAACGGGGCGATGTCGCGCGCCCGAGGTTGCTCGCGCGGGCGCTTTCGCGCATGGCGGAGGCCGCGCCGCTCCGAACCCGCGGGGTTCACGGTCCGACCGCCGCGTCGGACTGCCCATGCTGCCGCGAGCCGAGGGCCACAGACGCATGCGCCTGCGCTCCGATTTCTGGGTCTCGGCCCATCTGCGGCGGCTGGATGTCGAGGGCGTCCCGGCCGTCCTGCGCCGGCGCGGGTCCGCGGAGGCGGGCGCAATCTTCGTGAAGGTCGATCGCCTTGACGGCAGAGCCGACCTCTACGGGCCGGCGCCGCAGGCCCTGTTCGAGGCCGAGGAGAGCGGCGACCGCCGCTTCACCGCCATCGTCACCGGCGGGAGCCCCCTCGACGTCGAGGAGCGGCTGACCAAGGAGATCCGGTTCGATTCCGATCTCTGGATCATCGAGATCGACGACCGCCAGGGGCGGCACTTCCTCGACTTGGCCGAGTGATCTGAAGACCTGCCGACCGTCCCTGCGCGCGCCGCGCAGCAAAGCGGGGCGCCGCCGCGACGGGTGCCGTCGCGCGAGCCGGGATCACTCGGCTGCGCGCGTGACGACAGAGTGGGCGGCGCGACGCCGCGCGGCGTCGCGCCCGAGCGACGGCGAGGTGCCGTCAGCCCTCGATGATGCGCTCGTCGAGCTTGCGGTCGACGGTCTCGACGGTGCGGTCGATCTCGGCGTTCGGATCGCCGAGCTGATGCGAGATCAGCTTCACCAGCAGGTCGACGCGCTCGATGTAGGGCGCGCCGTTCGCCACCGCGCGCGCCGCCGAGGACGGCTTCAGAAGGCTCTCGGCGGCCTTGGCGTATTTCTCGAACGGCACTTGATCGGCCGGGTCGGCGCCGAGCTTCCGGGCGATCCCGTCGACGTGATCGTAGATCGCCCGCGAGCGGGCCAGGTCGCCGTGGACGGCGTCGTGGATCGATTGCGGCTGGCCGGGCGTGATGCAGCGGTAATTGCCGGTCAGCAGCATCGACCACTTGGCCAGCGGCACGAACAGCGAGTCGAACACCTTGAGCTTCACCGGCACGTCGTGCCCGTCGAGGCGCACGGCGTCGATGTCGGCCTCCAGCTCCCGGAGCAGCCGGTTGTGCGCCTCGTCCGCGAAGGTCGCGGCCTTGAAGTTGGTCGGCAGGCCGACATGGAGGACGTTCGCCTCCTCCTCCGGCGGCCGGAAGGCCTGCGGATCGGGGGAGCAGAGCGACACCAGCCCCGGCTCGAACCGGTCCCAGACGCCGGCATTGGTGTAGGCGTCCTCGAGGTCCATGGCGGCGAGCGCCGGGATCCGCTTGAGGTAGGGGAGCGGCGGCATGTTCATGATCGACAGGCACGGCAGCCTGGCCGCCGCGATCTTGATCATGAGGACGCGGATCGTGTGGTTGTTGTACTGCGGCTCCTGCATGGCGAGGCCGACAAGGTCATAGCGCGACACGTCGACGTCTTCCGGCGGCATGGCGTCGACCTTGCCGGGCAGGTCGCGCGAGTGGATCGCGCGGTGCTCCTTCTCGTCGCGGAGCTTGATGCGGACCTCGGTCCCCTCGCGGTTGATCAGGTCGGCAGTCTTCCTGCGGCAGACCAGGGTCACGTTGTGACCGGCCATCAGGAGCTTGGTCCCCAGGAGCGAGCCGTAGGAGGCCCCCAGGATCAGGATGTTTCTGGCCACGTCGTTCCTCCCCAGCATTGAAGACTGCTGTTGTGTTGTCTGGCTGGTGGGAACGGCGCGTGCACGCCACAGCCCCCATCGCACCGCCGATGGATGGCAGCCGGGCGGGAGGAACGCAAGCCTTCTGGTATACCTAATCCCAAACCGCTTGTGACGCCCCGCCGGTGACAGGCGGGGCGAATCCTATCCCCACAGCTCCGGCGTGGGCGGGTGCATCAGGCTGCCCTCGTAGCGGAGGGGTTGCTCGCGGTCGCGAGCCAGCAGCAGCGGCCCGTCGAGATCGACGAAATCGGCTCCCTCGGCGAGGAGCGCCGCCGGCGCCATGCCGAGCGAGGTGCCGAGCATGCAGCCGACCATGATCGACAACCCCCGCGCCTTCGCCTCGCGGGCGAGGAGCGTCGCCTCGGTCAGGCCGCCGGTCTTGTCGAGCTTGATGTTGATCGCGTCGTAGCGCCCGGCGAGCGCGTCGAGGCCGGCGCGGTCGTGCAGGCTCTCGTCGGCGCAAACCGGCACCGGATGCGCGATTTCGGCGAGCAGGGCATCGGCGTCGGCCGGCAGCGGCTGCTCGATCAGCGCGACGCCGGCCGTCAGGCAGGCCGCGAGGTTGGCCTCCACATTTGCCGGCCGCCACGCCTCGTTGGCATCGACGATCAGCCGGGATTCCGGCGCGGCGGCCCGGACGGCGGCGATGCGCTCCGGATCTCCGTCCCCGCCGAGCTTGACCTTGAGCAGTGGCCGATGGGCCGCCTTTCGGGCGGCCTCACCCATGCTTTCGCGGGTGCCGAGGCTCAGCGTGTAGGCGGTGATGACCGGTCGCGGCGCCGGCAGCCCGGCGATGGCCCAGGCGGGGCGGCCCTGGAGCTTCGCCTCGAGGTCGAACAGCGCGCAGTCGAGGGCGTTGCGCGCCGCGCCCGCCTTCATGCGCTCCATCAGATCCGCGCGGCCGATTCCGGCGGCGATCGCCTCCGCCTGCTCCGCGATCAGGGCGCTGACGCTCTCGACGCTCTCGCCGTAGCGCGGATAGGGCACGCACTCGCCCCGCCCGACGCCGTTCTCGTCGGTGATGGTCGCCACCACGACGGCGATTTCGGTGCGGCTGCCGCGGGAGATCGTGAAGGCGCCGGCGATGGGGAAGCGCTCGACGGCAAGGGTCAGGCGGCGCGCCATGTCAGATCTCCGGGAAGTCGGCGACGATCCGGTCGACCAGCCCGTCGACGCCGAAGCGCACCGGGTCGGTGGCGGGCAGGTCGTGCTCGGCCGCCAGGGTCTCGAGCAGCGCCCGGGCCTCGCCCTCGGCGAGGGCCTGGGTGTTGACCGCGATGCCCACCGGCTTGATCCCCGGATTGGTCAGGCTGCCGAGCTGCACGGTGAGGTCGATGACCTGCCGGATCGTCGGCAGCGGATGCTTCACGCCGCGCATCGTGGTGCGGGTCGGCTCGTGGCAGACCACGAAGGCGTCGGCCTGGGCACCGTGCAGCAGGCCGAGGCTCACCCCCGCGAAGGACGGGTGGTAGAGCGAGCCCTGGCCCTCGATCAGATCCCAGTGGTTGGAGGCGGCGTCCGGCGAGATCGTCTCGACGGCGCCGGAGATGAAGTCGGCCACCACGGCGTCGATCGCGACGCCTCGGCCGGAGATGAACACGCCGGTCTGGCCGGTGGCGCAGAAATCCGCGTCGAGGCCGCGCTCGCGCATGCCGCGCTCCAGGGCCAGCACGGTGTACTTCTTGCCGACGGAGCAGTCTGTGCCCACGGTCAGCAGCCGCCGGCCCGACCGCTTGGTGCCCTTGCCGGTGGGGAAGCGCTCGTCGGTGTGGCGCACGTCGTGGAGCTGGCGGTTGCGCCGCGCGGCGGCCTCCGCGATGGCCGGGACCGCACCGAGCTTGACGTGCAGGCCGCTCGCGACGTCGAGCCCGGCCTCGATCGCCGCGACGATCTCCTTCACCCAGTGGTCCGGCAGAACGCCGCCGGCATTGACGACGCCGATCACCAGGGTCCGGCAGCCCTTCGCCAGGGCCTCGGGCAGGGTCATGTCGGGGATGCCGAGATCGGCGGCGCAGCCGGGCAGGCGCATCTGGCCGACGCACCATTCGGGGCGCCAGTCCTTGATCCCGTAGGCGGTCTTGGCCGCCAGCGTGTCGGGCACGTCGCCCAGGAACATCAGGTAAGGCGTGGCGATCTGCATCGGTCGAGCAACCTTCTCCGGGAGGCCGGCGGATCGTCTATGCGGGATCGCGGGCGCCCGGCGCAATGCACGAGACCGGCCAGGGTCGCGCACGCACCCATCAACGGGCGCAGGCCGGGCCTGCGCCATCCGAGACGGGCGCCCGTCCAACCCTCTCCCTCATCCTGAGGTGTCGGAGCGCAGCGGAGGCCTCCTTCGAAGCCCGCTCACGCGGGTAGCTCAGGATGAGGTCGCGTTTGGGAGAGCCGATCTAACCCCGGCTGCGCGTGATGTCCCCACTCAGGCGGCGTGTCGTCGCGCAACCCCGGCCTCGTTGGCCACCGCGTCCACCGGCGACAGCACGCCGGTCGCCCGGACCATGCCCTCGGCGCCCGCAAGCGCGCCCGGGCGCAGCTCCAGCCCGAGGAAGCGGTCGCGCTCGAACGGCCCCGGCAGGGTCAGGCCCTCCGCGAGCGCGCGCTCGAAGCCGAAGCGGGCGTAGTAGGGCGCGTCGCCGACCAGCAGCACGGCGCCGTGGCCGAGGGATTCCGCCCGGCCGAGGGCCGCCTGCATCATCACCGAGCCGAGCCCCTGGCCCTGGATCGCCGGGTCGACGGCGAGCGGGCCGAGCAGCAGCGCCGGGCGAGCGAGACCGGCCTCGACGTGCCACAGCCGCAGGGTGCCGACGAGGCGCCCCGCCCGGGTCGCCGCGAAGGCGAGGCCGCGGGCCGGCAGCCGGCCCTCGCGCAGGCGCTCCGAGGTCTTGGCGCGTCGGTTGCCGGGAAAGCACGCGTCGAGCAGGCGTTCGCGCGCCGGGACGTCGTGGCCACACTCCGCGCGGATCTCGATCATGGCTGTGCCCTCCCCGGGCCGACAAGCGGGAGAAGCGGTTTTTTCCGACGGACGGCAGAACGCGATCCGTCGATGCGGCAGCGGAAGATGGCTCCCGGCAGCCGAGGGCTGCCGGGAAGTCCTGAGAAGAATCAGATGACGATCTGCTGAAGGGGCGGGAAGCCGTTGAAGGCCACCGCCGCGTAGGTGGTGGTGTAGGCGCCCGCGCCCTCGATCAGCACCTTGTCGCCGATCGAGAGCGAGACCGGCAGCGGGTAGAGCTGCCGCTCGTAGAGCACGTCCACCGAGTCGCAGGTCGGGCCGGCGATGACGCAGGGCTCGGTCGCCTCCCCGTCCCGCGCGGTGCGGATCGGGTAGCGGATCGCCTCGTCCATGGTCTCGGCCAGGCCGCCGAACTTGCCGATGTCGAGATAGACCCAGCGGACCTCGTCGGCCGCGGCGGACTTCTTCGACACCAGCACCACCTCGGCCTCGATCAGGCCGGCATTGCCGACCATGCCGCGGCCCGGCTCGATGATCGTCTCGGGGATCTGGTTGCCGAAATGCTTGGTCAGGCCCCGGAAGATCGCCTCGCCGTAGCTCTCCACGCCCGGCACCGCCTTGAGGTACTGGGTCGGGAAGCCGCCGCCGAGATTGACCATCGACAGGCCGATGCCGCGCTCCGCGCACTCGCGGAAGATCGCCGCCGCGGAGCCCAGCGCCCCGTCCCAGGCCTCGGTGTTGCCCTGCTGCGAGCCGACGTGGAACGAGATGCCGTAGGCCTCGAGCCCCTGGCGATGGGCGTGCTCCAGCACGTCCGCGGCCATCTCGGGCACGCAGCCGAACTTGCGGGACAGCGGCCAGTCGGCGCCCGCGCCGTCGCACAGGATGCGGCAGAACACCCGCACCTCGCCGGCCGGCACGCCCGTCGCGTCGGCGGCCCGGGCGATCTTCTCGACCTCGGCCTGACAGTCCACCGCGAACAGGCGGATGCCGAGCTTCAGCGCGCGGCCGATGCAGCGCTCCTTCTTGATGGTGTTGCCGAAGGAGATCCGGTCGGCGGTGGCGCCGGCGGCCAGCACCATCTCCATCTCGGCGACCGAGGCGGTGTCGAAGCAGGAGCCCATCTCGGCGAGCAGGCGCAGCACCTCGGGGGCCGGGTTCGCCTTCACGGCGTAGAACACCCGGGTGTCCGGCAGGGCGCGCGCGAAGGCGGTGTAGTTGTCGCGCACGACGTCGAGGTCGAGGACCATCACGGGGCCCTCGTCCTGGCCGAGGTCGCGGCGGACGCGCAGGTAGTCACGGATGCGGTCGGTCATTATCGTCTCCCGGCACGGGTTCGCGAGCGCCCTGCGCGGGGCGCGCTGTCGAAGGTGACGGCCAGGACTGGCCGCCGGCGTCAGGGGGCGATGCGTCGCGTGGGCTCACGCGCTTTGGAGACGCGTGCATCCATGCGGGCGCAGAGCACCCGGAAGCTGCCGTGGATTGGAAGGGATGACCCCCACCGCACGCCGGGCAAAGAGAAACAAGCCTCTTCGGTGCCGGCCTGTGGAGGGCCGACGAGACCAAAAAAGCCCGTTCGTCGTTGCTTTAAGCTGCGTCCCCCGTGGAGAGCGGGGTTCGCCGGTTTCGCCTCCGGCTGCCGGTTGTTGTCGGGGTCCGGTGTTGCCACCTGGATGCCGGCCGTAGGGATCCACCCTTGCGACCATCGATCCTTTAAGACCCCTGGCGGCTGTCCGGCAGTTGACCGGATGCCCACCAACCGACACGCGGCCACAGGCACGTGCGAAATTGGGCAGGGGCGATATACGGATACGGAGCCGGCGCGACAAGGGGAATTGCCTTCGGAACGCCCCCTTTTTCCCCCGCCTTCCACACCGCGCGGCCGCCGTTGCAAAAACGACGCATTCCGGCCAAGCCAGCGGTGTCCTGCGGGCTTCCCAAGCGTTGCGGAAGCAGGCATCTGACCGGTGGGCGACGCACTCAGGCGAGCGAACGATGGCCGGGCCGACCAGATCCACCGCGACGGCGCGGGCGTGAGCGCCCCCCTGCGCAACCCGGTCGGCGATGGGCTCCCCGAGCCGACGATCCGCACCGCCACGCTCGCCGATCTCGACGCCCTGGTCGCCCTGGAGCACGCCGCCTTCGCCACGGACCGGGCCGAGCGCCGGGCGATCCGCCACGCGATTCTGTCGCCCACCATGGACGTGTTGGCCGCGCTGATCGAGGCGCTCGACGACGAGCCGAGTCCGCTGCTCGTCGGCGCGGCGGTGCTGGAGCGGCGGCGCGGCAGCCGGATCGCCCGGCTCGCCTCGATCGCGGTGGCGCCGAATCGCGGTGGCCTCGGGCTCGGCGGCAAGCTTCTCGACGGCGCCGAGGCGCAGGCCCGCACCCACGGCTGCGACCGGCTTCGGCTGGAGGTGCGGGCCGACAACGGCGCCGGCATCCGCCTCTATCAGCGCCGGGGCTACAGCCGCTTCGCGGTGCGGGCCGATTATTACGAGGACGGGATGGAGGCGTGGCGCTACGAGCGAAGGCTGTAGGGCGCGCAGGCGCGCGCCGCGTCGGACGTCGCGCGTGGGCTCTGCGGGCAGTCCTGGGGTGAGGCCCCATCGCGCCAGCCGGGGTCCTGCCGAACGCGTCCGGCGTCGCCGCCCCCTCCGTCATCGCTTCGCTCCGCTCGCAGAGACGGGGTTGCCGACCGGACGACCGGATCCAGGCTCGGGCCAGCCCGCATTGCACCGTTCAGCGTTAGCGAACTGGATGCACCACGCCGCCGCGTGCGAAACTGCGTTGAATTCGTCGCTCTATTACTCAGTCTATAATTCCTTTTTTGACAAGTGTAGAATATTATTTCGCAGTTTTACAGATGCATAAATATTTACCCGACTATTAACTTGAACAATTGCCATTCATTGCCCGGAAAAAACTTATGTCTTAAAAGAAAATATCGAAACCCTGGACTTCCATTCCATGATTCGCTGGCTGGGACGCTTCTCGATCAGGACGTTGCTGTGCCTGGTGATCGTCGTCATGGCCTGCATGGCGCTGGGCAACGCGGTCGCGACCTGCCTCGACGCGCGGGTGCAGGCGACGGCTGCGAGCAGGGCCGTAACATTGGCACAGGCGAGCCAGGGTCTCCTCAGGGCGATCCTGCCGCTGCGGATCGAGCGCGGATCGACGCTCGCCCTCGGGGGAGCGGCGCCCGCGGATGCCAAATCCCTCACGACCATCGCGGCGAGCCGGGAGGCGACGATCGAGAGTTACCGGCGCGCGCAGGGC